>NZ_JBLXHU010000004.1:11875-184102 GCF_048259285.1 Bizionia sp.
CAGGTTTTAAAAACCTTTTAGGTCTTTTATAAAGTTCGCCTTAAAGGGGTTTGTGAAATAAAAAAAGCTAGAATGCGAGAGCATTCAGATTTACATTTGCAGGAGTGTGTTTATTCTGGATCAATGGAATTAATCCAAGAGCCTTAAGGTTAGACTTAACAGGTTTTAAAAACCTTTTAGGTCTTTTATAAAGCTCGCTTTAAAGGGGTTTGTGAAATAAAAAAAGCTAGAATGCGTGAGCATTCAGATTTATATTTGCAGGAGTGTGTTTATTCTGGATCAATGGAATTAATCCAAGAGCAGTAAGGTTTAACCTATCAAATTTTTAAAACCTGTTAGGTTATACATCGTAAATGGTGTTTAGGATTTGGTTTAAAAATAAATTCAATTCTGATCTTAATCTAGTAATTCCAACACACGCTCCAAAGCCATACCTCTAGAGCCTTTTATTATTACTAGTGCATTGTTTAGCGTTTCTACATTGAAAGTCTCCTTAAAAGCTTGAAATGATTTGTGAAAGGTTATTTTTGAATCAGTACTTGTAGCTTTGTAGAAATTTTCACCTAAAAAGAAGACTTTATCAATTTGAAGTGTGCCGGCTAAATTGACAATTGCTTGATGTTCCTTTTCAGCGTCTGGTCCTAATTCAAACATATCACCCAAAATGGCAATTTTATGAGGATGTTCTTGTCTTGAAAAATGCTCCAATGCAACCATCATACTAGAAGGATTAGCATTGTAAGCGTCTAAAATTATGCGGGTTGTTCCTTTGGTGATAATTTGTGAACGATTATTAGTTGGAATATAATTCTCAATGGCTTTTTGAATATCAGAATCATCGACTTCAAAATAATTTCCTATAGTAATAGCGGCAGCTATATTATTAAAATTATAAGCTCCAATTAAGTTACTAGTAATAGTTTTGTCATGATACGATAAACTAACAAAAGGTTTAGCATCTAAAAACTGAATGTATAATTGATTTTTGTTATCGGAAGGGCCAAAAGGGATTGTTTTAGCATTTTTGGTTTTATCTACTTGAATCGTATCTGCTGAGTTTATAAATATTGGTTTATTATGTGATATCAAATACTTATACAATTCACTTTTACCGATTATAACACCTTCAACGCCTCCAAACCCCTCTAAATGCGCTTTTCCAAAATTGGTGATATAGCCGTAATCTGGTTTTGCAATATGGCATAAAAAGGCAATTTCCTTTTGGTGATTTGCACCCATTTCAACCACACCTATTTCAGTCGCTTTGGTCATGGACAAAAGTGTTAATGGCACGCCAATATGATTATTTAAATTACCGATAGTAGCCGTTGTTCTAAATTTTTTGGAAAGCACAGCATGAATCAACTCTTTTGTCGTTGTTTTTCCGTTACTACCGGTGAGTGAAATAATAGGAATCCCTAAATAGTCCCGATGGAAAGTGGCAAGTTTTTGTAAGGTTTCTAATACATCCTGTACGAGAATGGTTTGATGGTTTTGGAAAAATTTAGGATTATCAATAACAACGTATTTAGCCCCATTTTCAAGGGCTTGTTTGGCAAAGCTATTACCATCAAAATTATCGCCTTTGAGCGCAAAAAATAGGCATTCTTGAGTGATTTTTCGCGTATCTGTACAAACGCTTTTGCATTCTAAAAAATGTTTATGAAGGGTATGTAGTTCCATAAAATAAAAGTATAAAAAAAGTCCTGACTACGGTCAGGACTTTTTGAAATTTTTATAACTAAATTAATTAGTTTTTCCTTTTGTTTTTGTTTTCTGATTTAGAACCTACACGAGACATGGCACATCTAAATCCAATATAATCAGTTGCCATATTTTGTGGGAAATAACGACGTTGAGCCGGATCTAACCAATACTCTCTGTCTTTCCATGAACCACCTTTATAAACACGAACTTCATCGTTAATTAAAGATGTACGCTTATCAGAACGGTCATACTCACGAATTAAAGCACCTGTTGAATCTGTTTCAACATTGTGATTTGGTGAGTTGTACATTTTTCTCGTATGCGTTGTTTCACTAGAACCGTCTTCCATTTCATTAAAACCATCACGGTAATCACGAGATGAACGCTGATCACCATCTCTATAATTTCTGTTATCGCTGGTATCAAAGTTTGTTCTTAAATAGGTTTCGTTTTCATCAACTGGTACTTGGTGAATTTCACCAGGTAAGTTTCTGGCAATTACTTTTCCGTTTGGTAAAGTATCAAACTTAATCTCATCACTCGTTACAATGCGTACGGTACCATCTTCATTTAATTCGTTTTTGGTATACACATTTCCACGGTAGTAATTAAAATCACTCATCTCATCATCAACAATAGGTCTGTAAACATCAGCAACCCATTCGGCTACGTTTCCAGCCATATCATATAATCCAAAATCATTTGGCTCGTAAGATTTTACAGCATTTGTAATATCAGCACCATCATCAGACCATCCAGCAATTCCGCCGTAATCTCCTTTACCTTGCTTAAAGTTAGCTAATTGATCACCTCTTACTTTACGTTTTCCTGAACGTGTATACTGACCATCCCATGGATATTTCTTACGGCCTCTATACACATTGTAACTACGAATAGATGTTAAGCCTAAAGCGGCATACTCCCATTCTGTTTCTGTTGGTAGTCTATATTTTGGAGAAATAAGTCCTGTTTCTCTTGTTGCATTCACATTTATTGGATCACCTGCTGCATTAGTTTGTACACGACGACGTGTGTTTTCTGGATCAGTAAGCGCTGTGTTTCCACCGTAAACTTGCGAAGGTGCATTAATATAAGTATCCGTGTTAAATGTAGCATCAGATGATACTTCATTTAATTTAGCATCTCTTTGAATATAACCTGCATCTTCTAAATTAGCTTCGTTAACACGATCTGAACGCCAGTTTGCAAATTCAACTGCTTGAATCCAACTAACTCCAACAACCGGATATTCTGCATAACCTGGATGACGTAAGTAGTTTTCGGTCATAACTTCATTAAAACCTAAACGATTTCTCCAAACAAGAGTGTCGGGAAGAACACCATCATAAATAGCTTTAAAGTTTTCTTCTGCTGGCGGATAAATTCGTTTAATCCAATCTAAATACTCTAAATACATCAAATTGGTAACTTCCGTTTCATCCATATAAAAGGATTGAACATGCTGCTGATTTGGTGAATTATTCCAATCATGCATTACATCGTCTTGAACTCTACCCATAGTAAAAGTTCCTCCTTCTACAAATACAAGTCCAGGTCCTGCTTCTTGTCCTTTAAAACTAGTATTGTATTGGAATCCTCCATCTCTAGAATTAATATCCCAACCGGTTGCTCGAGAACTGTTTGAGCCTGATCGTTTACAACCAACAGCTGTAACAGCTACTGCTAAAACTAACAATAATTTTATTGTTAATACATTTTTCATATCCATACGTTTAAGTAAGCTAAAAATATTTTTGGTGACGCAATATAAGAATTATGCGTAATAATACAAGTAATTATTTAATATTTACTTAAAATATTATGCGGTTCATCCTATTTATCAAGCATTTTAACGATGCTTTTTTTGCGTTTCTCCGTTGTTTTGTTACACTATAACGACCGATTATATTTTTTATTATGGAAATTTGAATTCATTTTCTTAAAATTGTTTGATTTTTAATAATAAGCGACACTAAATTGCGTTATTTGTGTAATGAAAAAGAAATTATTACTATTTGCCTTGCTCATTTCTGTTATGGCTTTTTCCCAGCAGAAGCGATTCAACATCACTTGGAATGGTACTAAAACCATAGCAAACGAAAGCTTTTCTATAAAAGTTCCTGCGTTCAATGAGGAGCATTTTAGTTACGGTTTATCCAATGGCTTGGAGTTTATTGCACAATGGGATATTCCGCAATTAATTAACGAGAATTCCGTGCAGATTTCTAATGTGAGCTATGCGGCAATTTCAAAAAGTGACTTAAAAGATGTTGACTTAAAAACAATTCCGAATGCCATAAAATATAGTCTTAATAATAGTATTAGTCGGAATAAAAGTGGCGCCTTTTTAACAGTTTCACCAATTATAAGAGAAAATGGGGTGTATAAAAAAGTAACGGCCTTCACGATTAATTATAATACCCAAAATAGTCATAGAGCATCCAATAGATCAAATATTGTAAATTCTGTTTTGAGCTCGGGTTCTTGGTATCGCTTTCAGGTAGATAAGTCGGGAGTTTTTAAAATATCCAGACAGTTTTTACAGCAATTAGGAATAAATATGGACGCTGTGGATCCTAGAACTATAAAGCTTTATGGTAATGGTGGACGCATGATTCCTTATTCCAATGCAGAACCTTATCCATATGATTTAGCTGAAAATGCCATTCGTATTATAGGTGAATCGGATGGGTATTTTCATGATGGAGATTATATTATGTTCTATGCGCAAGGGCCAAATGGATATGATGTAAAAAGAAATACCAATATTAACGCCTATAATTCTGTAACCTATTACTATATAAATATAAGTCAAGGAAACGGGAAGCGCATCCAACCCATGATTCAACCTTCTGGTTCTGTAGATATGATGATTGATACGTTTCAGGACTATCAATATCACGAAGTAGATGAATACAATTTAGCAAGTGTGGGTAGACGTTGGTTTGGAAACAGATTTGATATTGAAACCTCGCAAACCTTCGATTTTTCATTTCCAAATATTGTACCTTCAATTCCTGTAAGACTTACAACGTATGTAGCATCTACATCTGAAATTCCTACAACTATGGATTTGAAGGTAAATGCCACATCTGTAGCTAATTTAACCATTCCGGCTGTTACAGAAACAACGTTAGTAAGTGAATCCGTATTTAATGGTAATGTAAATGTGTCGAATGCAAATATTGCTATTACACTAGATTATAATAATGGTGGTAACCCTTCCGCCTTGGGTTATTTAGATTATATCTCCTTGGAAGCGACACGCGAATTAAAATTTGCAGGTGGTCAGTTTGTGTTCTATAACCGTGCCGTTGCAGGAGCATCTGGTATTGGGCAGTATAATCTTACAAACGCCACACAAGTGAATGAGGTATGGGACATAACGGATATTTATAATATTAGGAATTATAGTAATACAGGTTCAAACTCAACTATTTCCTTTACATCCAATTTAGGTTCCTTAAAGAAATATGCTGTAGTAGCTGCACCTAGTTTTCATGAACCCATCATGGTTTCAAATCCTTATGTAAGCAATCAAAATTTAAAAGGGTCTATTTTTAATAATGCACAAGGCGTTTTTGAAGATATAGATTATATAATTATTGCGCGTGGTGACATGGTTGGCCAAGCCGAACGTTTAGCTCAAATTAATAGAGCGCAGTATGGATTGAATGTTAAAGTGGTTAACTTAAGTAATATTTATTTAGAATTTGGACCAGGCGCTCAAGATATAGGAGCTATTCGGAATTTTGTGAAATATGTTTATGATAATGCTAGTTCACCGGAAAGGCGCTTAAAATATTTGTGTTTATTTGGTGATGGGTCTTTTGATTATAAAGACAGAATACCAAATAACACCAACATAATTCCTTCATGGCATGCCTATAATAGTTTTAATTTAACGAGCTCGTTTGTTTCAGATGATTTTTATGGCATGATGGATCCCAATGAAGGTGAAATGCAAACATCCGATAAATTAGACATTGCTGTTGGTCGTATTTTAGCAGATTCGCCTCAACAAGCATCAGAAATGGTAGATAAAGTGGCGTCGTATTACGTGGAAGCCTCGTATGGAAATTGGCGTAATAATGTGGTTGTAATTTCTGATGATGTGGATGAATCTTGGG
This sequence comes from Bizionia sp., assembly GCF_048259285.1. NCBI lineage: Bacteria > Pseudomonadati > Bacteroidota > Flavobacteriia > Flavobacteriales > Flavobacteriaceae > Bizionia > Bizionia sp. The sequence continues at coordinate 17,713 of NZ_JBLXHU010000004.1, forward strand.
AAAAAGATATTCAATTAACAACCAATACCATTGGCGATAATATTACAGCAGAAAAAAGCTTTATAAATGTAACTAAAATTCATTCGGATGCCTTTGTTCAGCAATCTTCAGCTGGTGGAAATACTTATCCCGCGGTAAAAACGGCCATGGTCAATGCTATAGAAAGCGGTGTTTTAGTGGTGAATTATTTTGGACATGGCGGTGAAGATGGTCTGACTAAAGAACGAATTTTTGAAAAACCCGATGCGCAGAACTTAAATAATGTATGTAAGCTTAATTGCTTTGTAACGGTAACCTGTGAATATACACGTTTTGATAACCCATTCCGTCCTACAGCAGGTGAATACACCTATTGGAATAAAGATGGTGGTGCCATTGGACTGATTACAACCACACGTCAAATTTTTGTGAGCGTTGGTATTTCCTTTAATATTGCCCTAACGGAGTACTTATTTTCCTATAATCCAGATGATGATTATGCAGATGATGAGTACCCAAGTATGGCCGAAGCCTTAAGGTTAACCAAGGTTAGTTCGGGCATTTCAGGAATTGGTCAAAGACGCTTGGTGTTCTTTATAGGTGATCCAGCTATGAAATTAACATTCCCAAAACCAAATGTGCGATTAACAGCTGTTGATGATGTTCCTGTTAGTCAACCAACACCAACATTAAAGGCATTAAGTCGTGCTAAATTAGCTGGAGAAGTAACGGATTTAACGGGTAATGTGCTTTCAAATTACAGTGGTGTGCTTTCGGTTAATATATATGACAAAAAGATACAGCGTACTACTTTAGCAAATGATAATGTTCAAGAAGGTGGTCAGCTTATTAAAATGGATTTTGAAACGCTGGGCGCCACAATCTTTAGAGGTCAAGCTTCTATTACCAATGGGCAATTTGAATTTGAATTTATAGTGCCAAGAGATATAGGTATTCCAGAAGGTAATGGTCGTGTTAGTTTTTATGCGAAAAAAACCAATGCGTTTGATGATCAATCGGGCGCTAATAGTAGCTCTGTAATAATAGGGGGGCTAAATCAAGATGCTCCGGAAGATGCCATCGGGCCCGTTATTCAGTTGTATATGAATGATGAAAACTTCGTGTCTGGTGGAATTACCAATAAGTCGCCTAGTTTATTAGTCAAATTGGAAGATGAAAACGGAATTAACACCGCTAGCGGAATTGGTCATGACATTGTGGCTATTTTAGATGGAGACGAAACGAATCCGTTTGTGTTAAATGATTATTATCAAACTGAAATTGATGATTATCAGCGTGGTACTGCCAATTTTCCACTGCGCGATATAGCCCCAGGACTACACACACTAACAGTGAAAGCGTGGGATGTGTATAATAACTCATCTGTTTCAGAAATTCAATTTGTGGTACATGACGAGAATCAGAGCCTTGTTATCGAAAATGTTTTAAATTACCCAAATCCTTTTGTTAATTACACCGAGTTTTGGTTTAATCACAATAGTTCGGATGCTTTAGACGTTTCAGTACAGATATTCACCGTTTCGGGTAAATTGGTGAAAACAATCAATGGACAAACCAATTCTTCCGAATGTTGTGGGAAAGGTACGTCCGCTTTATCAAGAGATATTGTTTGGGATGGTCGTGACGATTTTGGAGATAAAATTGGAAAAGGTGTTTATATCTATAAACTAACCGTAAGATCGCCACTATTAAATAAATCCGTTGAAAAAATTGAGAAACTTGTAATACTTTAATAATACTTTATATTTGCTAAATAAAATCAATACATGAAAAATCAAATTTTAATACTATTTACTCTTGTTTTTGCACACCAGATATATGCGCAAACAGTTGTTTTACCAAATACAAATGATTCGCGTGTAATTACCACAGGTTTACCATTTGTGTTAATTGCTGCCGATGCGCGCGCAGCATCCATGGGAGATATGGGAGTTGCTACTGGCGTCGATGTGTTTTCACAACAATGGAACCCGTCCAAATATGCGTTTTCAGAAACAAAACAAGGTATTGGTGTTAGTTATACACCCTACTTAAGTAGTTTAGTAAAAGATATATTTTTAGGTAATTTAACCTACTTCAACAGAATAAACGAACGTAGTGCTTTTGCTGCTAGTTTTAGATATTTCTCTTTAGGTGAAATTGAGTTAGTTCAAGATGAATTTTCTCAAGCACTTATTGAAAAACCAAACGAAATGACCATTGATGCATCCTACTCCTTAAAATTAAGTGAGCAGTTTGCTATGTCTGTTGCTATGCGTTATTTACGGTCTGATTTAAAAATTGGAGCAATTGATGCAGATGCCATTCCAGCAAGTACATTTGGTGTGGATATTTCGGGGTATTACCAAAGTGAAGAGCAAGCCTATGCAACCTTTAATGGTCGTACTCGTTTGGGATTCGCTATTCAAAATATTGGGCCAAAATTTAAATATGATGAAGGAGGTCAAGAAAACTTTCAACCTACAACCTTGCGTTTAGGTGGTGGCTTCGATTTTATATTAGATGATTTTAATAAAGTATCTATAACAGGTGAAGTTACCAAATTGTTGGTGCCAACACCACCTATTTATGGAACGGAATTTAATTATACCGATAATAATGGGAATGGAGTATATGATCCAGAAAACGGAACAGATAATACTGATACTGATGCTTTAGGAAGTGTTGTTACACCCAATGTTATCATAGAAGGTAAAGATCCAAACGTAGGCTTTTTTAAAGGTATGTTTCAGTCCTTTGGTGATGCACCAGGCGGATTTAGTGAAGAAATGCAAGAATGGACATGGGCTTTAGGAGCGGAATATATGTATCAAGATTCCTTTGGTTTTAGAGCGGGATATTTCCATGAAAGTTCAACAAAAGGAGCGAGACAATTTTTCGCCATTGGTGCCGGCTTTAAGTATAATGTAATTGGTATCGATTTATCATACTTATTCTCGGCGTCACAAGTAAAGAGTCCTTTAGAAAATACGTTGCGTTTTTCATTAACGTTTAATTTAGGACCTGGAACATATAGAGAGTATTAAAATATGTATAGGAATAAAACAAAAAACTATTGCAAACCGCAATAGTTTTTTTGTCTCATATAGTTTCTTAATTTCGTAGATATAAATAGATTATGAAAGAAATAAAAATTGAATCCATTCTTCAGGTTTATGATGATTTTGATGAGTTGCCAGAAGCGGTAGCATCTTTAATGACACAAGCTTCTGAAGCTAGAAGTAGAGCCTATTCCCCGTACTCTAACTTTAGTGTTGGGGCAGCCTTATTGCTAGACAATGATGAAATTATTACAGGTAATAATCAGGAAAATGCATCGTATCCGTCTGGATTATGTGCCGAACGTACAGCTATTTATTATGCAGGCTCCCAATTTCCCGATGCTAAAGTAGTTAGAATGGCGATTATTGCAGGTTCTAATATTAAGCATACTATGGCGCCAATTCCACCGTGTGGAGCATGCCGTCAAGCAATTGCCGAATATGAAGTGAAACAAAACGCACCTATTGAAATCTATTTTATGGGTGAAACAGGAAAGGTGGTAAAATCAGAATCGCTTGCCAATCTATTACCCTTAATTTTCGATAAAACCTTTCTTTAAAGCTTTTAACTTCATAAAGTGAGGTTTATCGTAATTTTTACGATTTTCGGTTTTTTCGTTAATAAGTAAAGTGTTACTTTTGTTTATTCGTTTATCAAATTAACGTAACCAATGCAAAAGATAACCAAAGAAGTATACCTAAAGTGGTATGAGGACATGTATTTCTGGAGAAAGTTTGAAGACAAACTAGCAGCCGTTTACATTCAACAAAAAGTAAGAGGATTTCTTCATTTATATAATGGTCAAGAGGCCATATTAGCAGGCGCTTTGCATGCTATGGATTTAACCAAAGATAAAATGATAACTGCGTATAGAAATCACGTTCAGCCAATTGGTATGGGTGTGGACCCTAAACGTGTTATGGCGGAACTATATGGTAAAGCAACAGGTACCTCTCAAGGACTAGGTGGCTCCATGCATATTTTTTCAAAAGAACACCGTTTTTATGGTGGTCACGGTATTGTTGGTGGTCAAATTCCATTAGGTGCCGGTATTGCATTTGGAGATAAGTATCATGATCGTGATGCCGTTACACTATGTTGTTTTGGTGATGGTGCTGCTAGACAAGGTTCACTTCACGAAACCTTCAACATGGCTATGCTTTGGAAATTGCCAGTTGTTTTTGTTTGTGAAAATAATGGCTACGCCATGGGAACCTCTGTTGAACGTACAGCCAACCATACCGATATTTGGAAGCTTGGTTTAGGCTACGAAATGCCTTGCGGCCCTGTAGATGGTATGAATCCAATAAAAGTAGCGGAAGCGTTTGATGAAGCTATTCAACGCGCTAGACGTGGAGATGGCCCTACATTTTTAGAGCTTAAAACCTACCGTTATAGAGGACATTCCATGAGTGATGCGCAGCATTATAGAACCAAAGATGAGGTTGCCGAATACAAGAAAATTGATCCAATTACCCAAGTAAAAGAAATTATTCTTGAAAAGGAATACGCAACCGAAGCAGAAATTAAAGTAATTGATAAACGTGTGAGAGCTTTAGTGGACGAATGTGAAAAGTTTGCCGAAGATTCGCCGTATCCAGAAAAGAACGTGATGTACGACGCTGTTTACGATCAAGAAGATTACCCATTCATACAACATAAACTATAAACAATGGCTGAAATTATAAATATGCCGCGTTTAAGCGATACCATGGAAGAAGGTACCGTTGCCACGTGGTTGAAGCAAGTTGGAGATAAGATAGAAGAAGGTGATATCCTTGCTGAAATTGAAACTGATAAAGCCACGATGGAATTTGAATCGTTTCACGAAGGCACCTTATTACATATTGGTGTTCAAGAAGGAGAAACAACTAAAGTAGATGAGCTTTTGGCTATTATTGGCGAGGAAGGTGAAGATATTTCAGATTTGATAAAAGGAGATTCAACAACCAAAAAAGAAGAAGATGCATCTGAATCTGCGGATGCAGACGAGGACGATTCTGAAAATGAGTCTAAAAAAGAGTCAGAAGATAAATCTGAAGGTAAAGACGCTGAAGATTCTTCTAAAGACGATACAGACAAGGAAACTGAATTACCAGAAGGTGTAACCGTAGTTACCATGCCACGATTAAGTGACACTATGGAAGAAGGGACGGTTGCTACCTGGTTGAAAAAAATTGGTGATACGGTTGAAGAAGGTGAAATTTTAGCAGAAATTGAAACTGACAAAGCCACTATGGAATTCGAATCTTTTCAATCTGGTACTTTATTACATATCGGTTTAGAGGAAGGCGAAACGGCAAAGGTAGATGCCCTTTTAGCTATTATTGGTCCAGAAGGAACAGATGTTTCAGCTGTTGCTAAAAACTTTAAAGCGGAAGGAACTTCAGATAAACAAGAAGATCAGCCGAAATCAGAAAAATCAGAACCAAAAAAAGAAGATAAAATAGAGCCTAAAAAAGAAACGGTCATTCAGAGCGAAAGCGGAGAATCATCAAGTTCATCTTCTACGTCAAATTCAAGCGGACGCGTATTCATTTCGCCATTAGCTAAAAAAATGGCCGAAGAACGCGGAATAGATATTTCACAAATAACAGGATCTGCCGAAAATGGACGTATTGTAAAACGCGATGTCGAGAACTTTAAGCCTAGCGCAACCTCCGCAGCAGCTGTTGGGAAATTTGTACCAACAGGTGAAGAGGATTTTGATGAGGTGAAACATTCGCAAATGCGTAAAGTAATTGCCAAGCGCTTAGCAGAATCTAAATTTACGGCACCACATTACTATTTAAATGTGGAGTTTGATATGGAAAATGCTATGGCGTTCCGTGAGCAATACAATTCCATTCCAGATATAAAAATTTCATATAACGATATTATTGTAAAAGCTTGTGCCTTGGCTTTAAAGAAGCATCCACAAGTAAACTCACAATGGTTTGATGATAAAATGAAACTAAATAATCACGTTCATATTGGTGTTGCGGTTGCAGTTCCAGACGGATTAGTGGTACCTGTGGTGCGTTTTGCAAATGAGCAATCCTTACCTCAAATTGGCGCTGCTGTTAGGGAATATGCAGGAAAAGCGAAAAACAAGAAATTAACGCCTCAAGAAATGGAAGGCAGTACGTTTACCATTTCTAATTTGGGTATGTTTGGAATTGAAAGTTTTACATCTATTATCAATCAGCCAAACTCTGCTATTTTATCTGTTGGCGCTATTTTAGAAAAGCCGGTTGTAAAAAATGGCCAAGTAGTTGTAGGAAATACCATGAAGTTAACCATGGCTTGCGATCACAGAACGGTTGATGGCGCTACAGGATCGGAATTTCTTTTAACTTTAAAAGGTTATATTGAGAATCCAATAACCATGTTAGTGTAATTTATAATTAAAAAGTATAACCTTATATATTTAGAAAATCCTGCTAAACCAAGCAGGATTTTTTTATATTTAAACTTTAATCAAAGGTCAATAATTTTATTACCAAACAGGTCATTTAGTTTAAGAAAGCAAGCTTGTTTGAAGCATTTCTTAATAAGGTAATAATTTATAGAAACAGTTCCGAGATGTATTGGAACCACAACCAAAAAACGAGTCTGCAAAAGACAGACAATAAAAATTTACTCATGAAAAAGCTCATTTTATTATTTGTTGCTATCAGTATTTTTAGCTGTAAGGCAAAACAAGAAAATCATCAAGTTAAAACTGTTGAAAATATTTCTATAACAGCTAGTGAGGTCAAGGAAACCGTTTCTTTCCTGGCGTCCGATGATCAAATGGGCCGTGGTACGGGAAGTGTGGGTATAGACGTTTCTGCAAATTATATTGAAAAGCAATTAAAAGAGTTTGGTGTTAAACCTTATTATGATACCTATAGGGATCATTTTAAAGTTCAAGAAATGGATGCCTATAACGTTGTAGGGTTTTTAGAGGGAACCGATGCAACGCTAAAAAATGAAATTATCATTATTGGTGCTCATTATGATCATATTGGAACGAAAGCTAAAATGGTTGCATCCGATTCAATTGCTAATGGCGCCAATGATAATGCCGCGGGAACATCATCCGTTTTGGCCATGGCGCGCTATTTTGGAGCTAAAAAATCCAATAAACGTAGTTTAATGTTTGTGTTGTTTTCGGCGGAAGAAATGGGCTTATTGGGCTCTAAACATTTAGCTAATAGACTCAAAGATGAAAACGCTAACTTATATACCGTAGTAAATATGGAAATGATTGGTGTGCCTTTTAAAGATCGCGACTATGTAGCTTTTTTAACGGGCTATGGTAAGTCCAATATGGCTGAAAAAATTAACGCTTATGTAGGGGCTAATTTTTTAGGAGAATCTGAAGTGGCTAAACAATACAATTTATTTAAAGCATCCGATAATTATCCGTTTTATGACGTGTTTAAAATGCCTTCACATACCATTTCGTCTTGCGATTTATCAAATTATGATTTCTACCATCATGTTGGTGACGAAATAGATAAATTGGATTATGACCACATGGCGAGTTTAATTAATCAATTAATTCCAGGTATTGAAAAAATGAGTAATACGGCAACCCAAGAAATTAAAATGCACGATGAGTAAAAATGTTATAATTACGGGAACAAGCAGAGGAATTGGGTTTGAATTAGTCAAACAGTTTTCAGAAAAAGGCTATCAAGTTTTAGCATTGTCAAGAAATGCAAAACCCATTTTAGACTTAAAGCTGCTTAATGTAACGGCTTTTCCTTTCGATTTATCAAAAAAAGCGGACTTTCATAAAGTGGAAACCTTTGTGAAAAACGAATGGGGCCACGTCGATATTCTAATTAATAATGCCGGTGCACTTCTCAATAAACCCTTTTCGGAAACCACATTGGAAGATTTTGAATTCGTATATAAAACCAATGTGTTTGGCGTTGCAGAGATGACACGTGTTATATTGCCGTTTATGAAAACTCAAAGTCATGTGCTAACTATTAGCTCAATGGGTGGCGTTCAAGGTAGTATGAAATTTCCTGGCCTTGCAGCTTATAGCTCCAGTAAAGGAGCTGTTATAACCTTAACAGAATTATGGGCAGAGGAATATAAAGAAACGGGTATCTGTTTTAATGTATTAGCATTGGGCGCTGTTCAAACGGAAATGCTTGAAGAGGCGTTTCCAGGATTTGAAGTGCCCATGACACCAAAATCTATGGCAAATTATATTTTTGACTTTTCTACAACTGGTCAAAAATACTATAACGGCAAACTATTACAAGTGTCCAATTCCACGCCGTAAAATTCTTTATATCAGAATATTGAACGTTTTGTTTAACGTTTGCTTAAGAATTTTTCTTACTTATCATACCATTTAAAGTAATTATTTGGCACTTTGTAGAATAAATTTTTAAGAAAGAATAAATAGTGCTTCATTTGATTAAATATTAATTATTATGAGGGAAAATCAACTATTCAAAGGCTTATTAATGAGTCTTATTTTCATGGCTTGTGCGTTGCAAACTACAGCGCAAGTTTTTCAACGCGCTGATGCGGTTTCTGGTTTAGGAAACCTTGAACAAAATAGTGGTGTTGCCGTTGCAGATTATGATGGTGATAACGTTATGGATATTTTTGTAGTAGCCGAAGCCATTGATGTAAACGGTATTGAGCGAACACACAGTAAATTATTTAAAAATAATAACGACGGTTCCTTTACAGATGTAACGGTAGCTGCTGGATTAAATAATATGCTAATTACAGATTATAGTCAAGATGGTGTGTTTTATAGCTTTGACGGATTTAAACAAGGTGCTTTTTGGGGGGATTATAATAATGATGGTTTCCCAGATTTGTTTATAACCAACACCTTTAATGTGTTATTATATCAAAATAACGGCGATGGTACATTTTCTAATATCACAGCAAGTGCGGGATTTAATTTAGCCACAACCTGTCAGTATATGGGAGCCACTTGGTTTGATTATAATAACGATGGGTTTTTAGATATCTATATTAATGATTGGGGTGGATGTTCTTCAAACCTTTTATATCGTAATAATGCAGATGGTACTTTTACAGATGTAACCGCTTCTACTGGAATTGCTGAAGTAACGCCTAGAGAGAGCTTTACAGCCATGCCTTTTGATTTTAATCAAGATGGGTTTATGGATTTATACGTAAGTAATGATTTTGATGAAATTAATTATTTGTATATCAATAATGGTGGCACCAGTTTTACAGAGCAAGCTAGCGCCGTTGGTTTAAATAATAATTTTGATGACATGGGTATTGCCATGGGCGATTATAATAATGATGGTTTTTTTGATTTTTTTATAACAGGAATAGATGAAACCGCTTTATTTACCAATACAGGAACCAATACATTTACAGAGAATAGTTTAGCCAATAATATTGCTGGTAACGGATGGGCTTGGGGTACCAAGTTTGCCGATTTCGATTTAGACGGTGATGAAGATTTGTTTATTGCAAATGGATATACGTTCGAAAATAGAAATGCAGAATATAATGTATACTATAAAAACAAATATGTTGAAGGAGATAATAATTTTGAAAATGCAACCATAGCATCAAACCTTCATGATTTAACAATTAGTATTGAAGCCGTTGATTTTGATTATGACAATGATGGTGATTTAGATTTATACCTGACCAATAGTGATATAAACTCCTTTTTATATGAAAATACGTTATTAAATGTGGGTGATCCAAATCCCGTACATTTCTTTAAATTGTCTTTGGAAGGAACAACTTCTAACAAAAGTGCTATCGGTACAGAAGTAACAATTACTACCGCTTCTGGGACTTTTAAACGTTACTTTAATGGTGTTGGATTTTTAGGTCAGAGCATCAAACCCGTTCATTTTGGTTTAAATACAGATACGCAAATTAGTGATGTTACAATTAAGTGGCCGTCAGGGACTGTAGAGTCGTATCAAAATATTGCCGCTGATTCACACTTTAAAGCAACTGAAGGTGCAGGTATGGTGGATTTAATGATTTCACCAAGTGTTAAAATATTTGGTTGTACAGATCCTACGTCATGTTCCTACAATCCGTCAGCAACAGTTGATGATGGTTCATGTACCTATTTGGCTTCTGATGTTATTTCAGGTACTACAATAGTAGGTTTTTTAGACGAAGAAACATATACCTATCCGTTATCTGATCCTAGCTCAACTCTTGCATGGACGGTTACAGGAGGAGAATTAGTTAGTGGTCAAGGAACAAATAGTCTTACTGTAAAATGGGGAATAAATGACACAGGAAAAATAACCGTAAAAGAAACGAGCACCTTATGTTCAAGTCCAGTGGTTGAATTGGACGTAGATATTGTTATTTATGAAACACCAGACAATGTGTCCATTGCTAGACTTTGGAATGAGGCGTTACTTGAGGCCATTAGAAAAGATTTTGCTAGACCAACCGTACACGCTAGAAATTTATTTCATTCCAGTGTTGCTATGTATGATATATGGGCAATTTATGATAAAATTGAAAACCCAGGAAATGGACAACACGGTGATCCATATTTAGTAGGAAATACAGTGCATGGTTTTACGAGCACACTGCAAGCTTTTTCACCATTAGAAGGTAATACAGCGTCCGTTAATAAAGCGGTTAGTTACGCTATGTATAGATTATTAACCCATAGGTTTCAAAATTCACCTGGTGTTTTTCAAACTCAACAACGTTTTAATTTTTTAATGGATCAGTTAGGTTATAGCACTGGAGTAACATCTACGGATTATACTTCTGGTAATGCTGCTGAACTTGGAAACTATATTGGGCAAATACTTATAGATTACGGAAATTCGGATGGCGCAAGAGAAGCTACAGGTTATGATAATGCGTATTATCAGCCGGTTAACCCACCGTTAGCACCAGCTTATGAAGCCGTTTCGTTAACCGATCCTAATCGCTGGCAATCATTAAGTTTGGATACATATATTGACCAAAGTGGAAATTTAATTGATGGTGATGTTATTAACTTTTTAAGCCCTGAATGGGGAGATGTAACACCTTTTGCTATGTCAAGTGGTGATAAGGATATCTTTCAAAGAGATGGTGATGATTATAGTGTATACCACAATCCTGCAAATCCACCATATATAGATAACACCAATACAAGTGTTTCAAGCGAGGCCTATAAATGGAATTTTTCTATGGTGTCCGTTTGGGGTTCTCATTTAGATCCAGCTGATGGTGTTATGTGGGACATTTCACCCGGCGCTATTGGAAATACGCCTATTTCTTCATTTCCAACCGATTATACACAATACCCAACGTTTTATAATCGTGTGGTTGGAGGCGATCCAGGAACTGGACGTAATTTAAACCCTGTAACTAATCAGCCTTACCAGCCACAAGTTGTGCCTCGTGGTGATTATACGCGTGTTTTAGCAGAATTCTGGGCAGATGGTCCAGATTCTGAAACGCCTCCAGGTCACTGGTTTACATTGTTAAATCATGTGTCTGATAATCCATTATTGGAGAAAAAACTGAATGGAACAGGAGACGTATTGGAACCTGTAGAATGGGATGTGAAATCGTATTTTATTTTAGGTGGTGCCATGCATGATGCGGCCATTACAGCTTGGAGTATTAAAGGATGGTATGATTATATTCGTCCAATTTCAGCTATTCGTTATATGGCCGATTTAGGTCAAAGTTCAGATGACCAATTAGCTAGCTATCACCCACAAGGAATTAAGCTAGAACCTGGTTTTGTTGAATTGGTAGAATCTGGCGATCCACTTGCTGGTGGTTTCGACCAAAATGTTGGTAAAATTAAATTATACTCTTGGAAAGGTCCTGACTTTGTTAGTAATACGGACACCGATACGGCTGGAGTAGGTTGGATTTTATCTGAAAACTGGTGGCCTTACCAAAGACCATCGTTTGTAACACCACCTTTTGCTGGTTTTATTTCAGGACATTCTACGTACTCAAGAGCGGCTGCTGAAGTTATGACCCTCATTACAGGAGATGAATATTTCCCTGGAGGAATGGGTGAGTTTGTAGCCTATAAAAATGATTTTTTAGTTTTTGAAGAAGGTCCATCTGTGGATATTACCTTGCAATGGGCAACATATCGTGATGCATCAGATCAATGTAGTTTATCAAGAATCTGGGGCGGAATTCATCCACCAGCTGATGATATCCCAGGCCGTATAATTGGTGAAACTATTGGTGTTGAAGCATACAATTTTGCAATACCTTACTTTAATGGTTCTACATTAGGAGTTGATAGTTTTGCTTTGAATACATCAACTATTTATCCAAATCCAGTAACTTCTGGTGGGACGATTAATATTACCCATGCAAACCCAGATGATAACTATAAATTATATGATGTTAGTGGTCGTTCCATTACACTATCAAATACACAGTATGATGGATTTAGTGGGAATACTAGAGTAACCATTCCTCCTACAACAGCCACTGGAGTATATATCCTGTCTGGAAATAATTTTTCACAGAAAATCATTATTAGTGGAAACTAATAAATTGATTTTATAATTAAACAAAGAAGGCTGCATTTTGCAGCCTTCTTTGTTTTTAAGCAGGTTCTAAAAAGCCCTTACTTTTTATTGTTAAACATGCGTGGGATTCTATAAAAAAGCATAATTTTGCAATCCAAATACAGCATGATGTCACAAACAACAAATACCATATTGATGATTCGCCCAGTTCATTTTAGAATGAATGAACAAACAGCGGTAAATAATTATTTTCAGGAAGATTTAGATCTTAAAAATGCTGAAATTAATGCCAAAGCGCAAGAAGAGTTTGATGCTTTTGTTGGTAAATTACGTGCTGTTGGTGTTTCGGTAATTGTAGAAAACGATATCAAGGCATTAAATGCACCAGATTCCATATTCCCAAATAACTGGGTGAGCTTCCACGAAAATGGCGATGTAGCACTTTACCCTATGTTTGCTGAAAACAGACGTGTGGAGAGACGTGAAGATATTCTTTTGCGTTTGGAAGAGGCTGGTTTTAAAATTGAAAACATTATTGACTACACAGAAGCGGAAAACGAAGGTGTATTTCTTGAAGGGACTGGAAGCCTATTGTTGGATAGAATAAATAAAAAAGCCTATTGTGCATTATCTGCTAGAGCGGACGAGGATTTATTTATCGAGTTTTGTGAGGATTTTGATTATGCGCCAATGTTATTTACAGCGTTCCAAACGGTAGAAGGCAAACGTTTGCCAATTTACCACACAAATGTAATGATGTGTCTTGCCGAAAAATTTGCAGTAATTTGTTTAGATAGCATAGACGATAAAAAAGAGCGTAAATCCATTGTAAAGAGCTTAAAAGAAGACGGAAAAAGTATTATTGCCATTACAGAAGCGCAAATGCATCAGTTTGCTGGAAACATGCTCCAAGTTCAAGGACATTTAAATCAGCGGTATTTAGTTATGAGCAAAGCAGCTCATGATAGTTTAACCGTTGCTCAAATAAACGACATTGAAAAGCATTGTCCTATTTTATCAAGCTCGTTAGAAACTATTGAAACGTGTGGAGGTGGAAGTGCGCGTTGTATGATGGCCGAAGTGTTCTTGCCTAAAGCTTAAAAATTTTATACTACAGGATTGGATTTAGGTAACTCTATATAAAAGGTTGTTCCTCGATTTAGGCTGCTTTCTACCCAAATTTTCCCCATATTAAGGTCTACTAATTCTTTACAAATTGTTAGTCCTAAACCAGTGCCTTTTTCATTACTAGTACCAACGGTTGTGAATGTGCTATTTTTAAATAGTTTCTCAATATTTTCTGGTGCAATTCCAACACCTGTATCTGAAATGCTGATTATTGAGCGTCCATTACTTATCCGGTTTGCTACCGTAATGGTGTCTCCAGATTTACTAAATTTTATGGCATTGGTTAATAAGTTTTGAACAACAATTTCAATCATACTTCGATCTGCATAAACAAAATCGTGTAAGGTTTGGTTGATTAATGTAATGCCCTTTTTCTCTAATTTCTGTTCTAATAAGTGTGTCTTTTCTTCAAATACTTCTTGAATATCAAATAAACTTGGATTGGATTCCAAGGATTGCATTTGGGATTTAGACCAGTTTAATAAATTGAAAAGCAACAAGGATGCATTGTTAGCATTTTCACTTAATTCAGGAATTAGCGAATTAAATTCAGACTGTGTTAACGAGCCATCATTTAATAAATCAATAAATCCTTTAATAGATGTTAACGAATCCTTCAAATCATGAGAAACAATGGAAAACAAACGGTCCTTCACCTTATTAATGTCTTCTAAATGCTTGGTTTGCTCTAAAATAGCAGCATTTTGTAATTCTATTTTCTGATTTTTTTCTTCTAAATCGCGCGTGTATTTTAAGCGGCTGTTTCGCTTGGAATAGATCAACACAAAAAAGATAAGTAGAATGGCAAATACAGCTAATAAAATATAGAACACAAACCGCAAGTTATTCAGTTTTTTCTCGTTTTCCGTGTTCTCTTGCTCATGCTGTTCTAAAATATTGGACTCCACCGATTTGCTAATAGCATTAATATCTGATAATGATGGTACATTGGAAGTGGGTTCTACTTTAGGTAACCGATTTTGCAATTCAATCCGTCTTTTCAGATTATAATAATCACGTTGTCTTTCAAAAGCACGTTCATAATTTCTGTTCGTGGAATCCAAAACCGTCATTAATCTATAATTCATTAATAACTGCTGATCGTTTTCTAAAGCCTCCGCAATTTTACCCGCCTCTGTTAATTGAATCTCGGCAATAGTGGTTTTGTTTTGCTGTAAATTAAGTTTCCCTAAATTATTAAGTGAAATTAACAATCCTAATTGATTGTCCGTTTGCCTATTTAATTTCAGACCTTCTAACAAATAGCCTGTGGCAACATCATAATCCTTAAATTGAAGATATTCACCACCTAAACGCGGTAAGATTTCGCCTTTTAAAGAATCGTTTTCTTCATTTAAGTCACGAAGTACTTTTTCGTAATAATCAATTGCTTTTCGGTTTTCCTTTTCAAGAGAATACAGTTCAGCAAGCTTTTTATGCGTTGAAATTATACCAATTTTATCATTTAGTTTCTTTTCAATCTCCAAGCGCTTCAGATTGAATTCAATGGCTTTAGCACGATTGTTAATATGCTCATAAGCATCTGCTAAATTTTTGTAGGCAGAACATAACTCCTTGTTTAAGCCACGTTTTTCTAATTCAATAATAGCGGATAAGGAATACTGTAGCCCTTTGTTATAATTACCACGCGCTATCTCAATTAGGCCAATGCTATTATTAACTTTCGCAATACTTAAAGTGTCTTTTAAAACAATAAATAAGTCTTTAGATTTGGTATAGTTATCAATAGCATTGATATAATCATCCTTTTCAGCAAAAATTAAAGCTTTATAATAGGTGATTTCTGCATTGCCTTTTTGATAATTTAAAGTGTTTGATAATTTCTCGCTTTCAGAAATGAACTTTAAAGATTTGGCATATTCTTTACTGTCATAAAGCGATTTTATAAGCTTAAGCGAGGTTTCAACTTTAGACGTATCGGATTTTTGAAAGGCTAATTGAATAGTAAGACTATCCTGTTCCTTTGTTTGGGAGAAACAAATAAAAACAGAAAGAAATAGTAACAAAGTAATTAATTGCCTCATACAATTATAAAGCTACAACGAGCCGTATAATCAAGCTTATTTAAAATCTTGAGATACAACGTTAAAGCAGGTAATGTGTTAGTTTAAAAAGCCCATTAATTTGGGATCAATAGCATTTACTTCACAAAAATTGTTAAAAGAGATATAAAATGCTAATTTTTAGGTTTTAATACCAATAAATTAGTTGAAATGACCAATGGCTTTTTCTTTAAAATAACCGATTCCGACTAACGGTAATTATCTTGGAATAACGACACATTAGTCGATGAAATGCACATGAAGTTTTACGGGCTTATTTACCTTTTATATAGACGTTTTTAATGGCATGACACATTGGGTAATTTCTAATCTTCAAAAATAACCATCTCATGATTCCCACCTCATGGGCTAGTAATGAAATAGATGGTGCACGTAATTCTAACTAAAAATTGCATGAATAACTTGTATTAAAATAGTATCTTTGAACTCTTAAAAATGTAAAAATGAATCTTCAAGAAACCCTTTCAGAATCTGTAAAACAAGCGGTAAAATCCATTTATAACGTGGCCATTTCTTCCGTAGAATTTCAAGCAACACGTAAAGAATTTCCTGGCGATATAACTGTTGTTGTCTTTTCCATGTTACGAGAAATAAAAGGGAACCCGGTTCAAATTGGTGAGCAAATTGGTCAGTTTTTAAAAGATAATCTGGACGTCGTTATAGGTTTCAATGTGGTTAAAGGGTTTTTAAATATTGAAATTGAAGATGCCTATTATCTAAAATTTTTCAATGCTATTTCTCAAAAAACCGACTTTGGGTTTGTAGAGGCAAAACAGGATGACAAGGCTATTTTGGTTGAATATTCGTCGCCAAACACCAACAAGCCTTTGCACTTAGGGCATATTCGAAATAACTTATTAGGTTACAGTGTAGCCGAAATTATAAAAGCTTCAGGTAAAAAAGTTTATAAAACGCAAATTATTAACGACCGCGGAATTCATATTTGTAAAAGTATGTTGGCTTGGGAACGTTTTGGAAATGGTGAAACACCAGAATCAACAGGTTTAAAAGGTGATAAACTGGTTGGTAATTACTATGTGAAATTCGATCAAGAATATAAAAAACAGATTGCAGAACTTATTAATCAAGGGAAAACCGAAGCGGAAGCAAAACAGGAAGCACCTATTATTTTGGAAGCACAAAATATGCTTCTTAAATGGGAAGCGGGTGATGAGCACGTGGTTTCACTTTGGAAAAAAATGAATGGATGGGTTTATAGCGGCTTTGATGTTACATATAAAAACCTAGGTGTAGATTTTGATAAATTGTACTACGAAAGTGAAACCTATTTATTGGGTAAAGAGTTTGTTGCCGAAGGATTAAAAACAGGGGTTTTCTTTAAAAAAGAAGACGGTTCTGTTTGGTGTGATTTGACCGAAGATGGTCTGGATGAAAAAATTGTTTTGCGTGCCGATGGTACAGCCGTTTATATGACGCAAGATATTGGAACAGCTATCCAACGTGCTAAAGATTATCCGGATGTGGGAGGCATGGTTTATACGGTTGGTAACGAGCAAGATTATCACTTTCAAGTCCTATTTTTAATTTTGAAAAAATTAGGATTTGATTGGGCTAAAAACCTCTTCCATTTAAGTTATGGAATGGTAGATTTGCCAAGCGGTAAAATGAAAAGTCGAGAAGGAACGGTTGTAGATGCAGACGATTTAATGCAAGATATGACAAACACAGCCGAAGAAATTTCAAGCGAACTTGGAAAACTGGATGGTTACTCAGAAACCGATAAGCAAGAACTGTATCAAACTATTGGTATGGGTGCGTTAAAATATTACATTCTAAAAGTAGACCCTAAAAAACGTATTTTATTTGACCCAAAAGAGTCTGTAGATTTTCAAGGAAATACAGGACCTTTTATTCAATATACCTACGCGCGAATTCAAGCTATTTTACGTAAAGCGGATTTTAATATTTCGCAAGCCATTACGGATATTAAATTACATGAAAAAGAACGCGACCTTATTAAGCAAATAGAACTGTTTCCGGAAGTTATTCAAAATGCCGCAAACAACCATAGTCCTGCTTTAATTGCCAATTATATTTACGATTTGGTAAAAGGCTTTAATTCGTTTTATCAAAATGTGTCTATTCTTGGTGCTGATTCTGATTCGGAAAAGGTTTTCCGTGTTCAACTTTCACAATCGGTGGCGCAAATTATTAAAAATGGCTTTAGTTTGTTAGGTATTCATGTGCCAGAACGTATGTAATTTATTTAAGATATAGATGTTTTATAATGTGGAGTTGCAATCAGACTATTATGTTTTTGATGGTTTTTCGTTTAAAATAAAACGCGAATCGATAGGTTTGGTGTAATACCTAATGCTACGTTTTCTACCTGAATTACTTGGTTATTGGCATCCATGATATAGTACCTATTTATAATATTTTCTGTGTCAAAAATATTCCAAACGGAAGCGCCAATTTGGGCTTTGGTCTGTTTTGAAAGTTGAAAATTATAAATGGCTGAAAAGTCCGTTCGCCAATAATCGGGTAAATTTTCGGCATTGGGTTCGCCGTAAATAAGTGTGTTGGAAGCTTCGGTTTGACCACTATCTATTAATGTGTTGGGTTTTCCTGAATGCCAATTCATCCCTAAGGCTAATTTCAAACGATTTAAGGTGTAGGTGCCAGATACATTCAATTGATGTTTGATGTCTACATTATTTGGAAACTGGTCCCCATTATGTAATTCTGGAAAGGTATAGGCGTTTTTACTATAGGAGTAACTTAACCAAGTGCTAAAATTTTCAAATTGTTTATTAATTAAAAAGTCCAATCCTGTTACACGATATGCGCCAATAGAATTGGTGTATTGAAACTGATTTTGAAAACCTTGACTTCTAGACGTAATGCCATCAACCTGTTTGATGTAACCTTCCAAACTAATTAATAATTGGTTTTTATTGTAATGAATTCCGGTGGAAAGTTGCTGACTTTTTATGACTGGAATATCGCTATTATTGGCTAAAATCCATCGTCTCTTTTCAATACCTAAAAAATCGTTTTGTAAATCAATAATTTGCGATGTTGTTTGGCTTTTCAATTCTGCTAAAACTTCAATGCGAAAATTTTCAGCAATAATTTGATTGAAGCTCACGCGTGGTTCAAAATAGAAATCTGAAAATTTCTCTATATAATTCGCCCGAAATCCAAAGCGTGCTCGCGTATTTCCGGATTTCGATTTATAGGTTAATTCGTTATAAAATCCATGAGTTCGTAATACTTCTTTGATGTAACGTCTAAAAATAGGGTTGGAAACGTCTTCAAGGTTACTGATGCCAACTTCAGAATATTGGTAACCACCTTCATAATTTAATTGTGCATCTACGTTGTAAAGAATATGTGCTTTAAAACTACCATCTGTGACTTCGTTTTCTTGAATGAGCTTCTGGTTATTGCTCACATCAGCATGATTAGCATATAAATCATATGAAGAAAAATAGGCTTGAAATGTTGTTTGTAATTTAGAATTCCAATTTCTAGAAAACGTGCTATTTATGGCCAGGCTACCTTGCGTAAGTTGACTATCTGAACGTGTTTTGCTATTGTTTATGGTGGCCGTTTCTTGGTAATCCAAGGCGTTTTCAATGTTTAAAAAACTGACTTCCAATTTGTCCTTTTCAGAAATATCATAAATCAGTTTGGCAGAAACATCATAAAAATAGAATTTTTCCGAGTTTGTTAAAACGGTTTCCGTAGGATTTGTTAAATCGGAATCTTGAAAAATACGTTTAAAATATTGCTTGTAAGTTGGCGTGTTAAAAACATCGGTAAGCGAACGCCTTCCCGCAACTTGTACGCCTGTTTTTTCTGAAATAGGAATACGAGCAAAGGCATCAGCAGCTAACATATTGGCGCCTATTCCTGCTTCGGTTTTTTTTGAAATGGTATGGGAACTTTGCATATCAATAATTCCAGAAACCCCATCGCCAAATTGTGCGCTGGATCCATTTTTAGAAACTAAAACATCATCAATTAAAGATGGATTAAAAGCTGAAATAAGTCCGAAGAAATGGCCGGATTGATACATTTTTACACCATCCCAGAGAATGAGATTTTGGTCGTTAGTGCCTCCACGAATATTTAAGGTGGAAACCCGTTCATCAGCACTTGTAATCCCTGGCAAGGCTTGAATGGTTTGCAACACGTCAGGTTCTATTAAGCCAGGTAAAATTCCAAAGGTTTTTAAATGAATATGTGTTGTTCCATCCGCTTGTGTCGAAATACCTTCTGTTAAATAATTATTAAGAATTACTTCGTCTAGATATTGAGTTTTGGTGATATCTGAAAATTCAATAGGTCTAACGGCATAGCTAGTTTCTGATACCATTTCAAAAATTAAACGCGTTTCAGTTTCTAAATACGCAATGAGTTTTGCTTTTGAAAGTGATTGGATTGGAGGAGGTATTTCTTTATTGGCAACCGTAGCATCAGCATAAGAAAAAGACAATTGGTATTCCCGTTCAATAAGTTCTAAAACGGATTGTAAGGGTTTGGTTTTGGCGGCGTTATTTTGAGCTTGAAGCAATCCAAACAGGCCAAAAAAGCAGTAAAAAAATATAATAAAGGGTTTATTTTTCATGCAACACAATCAAACCATTTTCTTTTGTATAGGTAATATTTAAAGGTAGTGTAATAGCTTTTAATGCTAAATCTAAATCCGTATGAACAAATTTCCCAGTAAACAGCACGGATGTGTTTATCGTTTGTGCATCAACTTTTAGCCCATACTGACGTTCCAATTCGTTTAAAACAAATTTATACGGCATGCTCTTAAACTGACTATGGTTGTATAACCAAGCTGGATTTAGAATGTTTTCTTTTTCTCGTGCAATAAATTTCCCATGTAGTATTAAAAATTGATCGCCTGGTTTTAATACCATATTTTTATGGTCAGTTATAACCTGTACAGAACCTTCATAACAAACCACTTCAAAAATATCATTTCTGTTTTCTACTAAAAATTGGGTTCCTAAAACAGTAATAGTTCCAGAAGTTGTTTGGACATTAAATTTGGAACCTTTTTCAACTTTAAAATAGGCTTCGCCATCTAACGTCAATTCACGTTGGTTTTTCCAGCTTTTTTTATTGTAGGTTATTTGGGATTGTGCATTTAAAGTTACCTCTGAATAATCTGGTAATTCAAATGTTGTTTTTTCAGCGGTTAATGTGGTAATATGTGTATCTAAAGTCGTTGTGTAATAATACACACTAAAGGAAATGGCAATTAATGCTGCAATTTTTAAAATAGGTTTTAACCATTTTGTTTTCGATTTCTGCTTTTTGGAAATTTCTGCCGAAATGGTTTCAAAAGCAAGCGACTCATCAAACTTGGGAGCTTTAAAATGCATCAAGTTTTCTGATAATTTCATAAGCGGCTCATAATCATCAAGTGCCTTAAATGCGGCTAGTTCTTGCGGATTCAAGTCGTCTTGCAACCATTTTTGTATCAGTTCTTCTCGATTCATAATGTACCTACTCAAGTATATAACAAGTTCGCTATTGTTTTTCCTACCTCGGTTTAAATTATTTATTTAAATACCTTCAATATCTTTTCGTAAGTGTTTTAGAGCTCCATAAATACGTTTTTCTACAGCTTTGGTTGAAATGTTTAGCAGGTCGGCAATTTCTTTGTGCTTTTTCCCTTCAACCCGATTCAATAAAAAGGCCACACGTTGTGCTTCGGTTAAATTAGAAATCGCTTTTTGGAGTTTTTCCATGTATTCACGTTCTTCTAAAAGGAATTCTGGCGTTTCGTTTGTGGATGACTTGGGTTTTATTTCTTGAAATTTTAACACCACTTTTTGATGCGCCACGCCATTTAACATCAAATTATTGGCAACCGTAAATAAATACGATTTTGCTTTAGATGGTTTGATGTCTTTACAGTTTTTCCATAACTTTATAAAAGCCTCTTGAACCTGATCTTGTGGGTTTAAATGGCTTCCAAATTTGTAGTATAAAAAGTTGTGCAAGTTTTTGGCATGCGTTTTAAACAGCTTGGAAAACAGCTGTTCATTACAAATATGATCATTTAAATCTTTAGACATTTTTTAAATTCTGTCTGTAAATGTATAAAAAAAGTCATGGCATGGTAGGAGTTTTTAAATTTAAACTGTTTTATAAGAAATGAGTCTAATTAAAACACATATCATGAAACAACCAATCAAATGTATCTTCTTACTTGTCGGGATTCTGTTTTTTACAGTTACCTCATGTCAAGATGAGGTTATTGAAGAAACACCTCCAAACGACCAAGAAATTATTCAATCAGATTCCAATCTAGCCAACTTAATGCGAAACACGTCTGCCAACAATGGTAATGTGGATGATATTCTAGATGGATCGGATTGCTTTACAGTTAATTTGCCGGTAACCATTGTCGCAAATGGTATTACCTTAACCATTGAAACGCTAACTGATTTAAGTCTGTTGGAAGCTATTTTTGATGCCAGCAATACCGATGAGGATGATTTAGATTTCCTATTCCCAATATCTATAATTTTAAACGATTATACCGAAGTTAATATCGATTCCGTGGACACGTTAGAAGCGTTTATTGACTCCTGTATAGCAGATGAAGACCTTATAGAATGTGCAGATTTTGTATACCCAATTTCCTTTTCAATTTATAACACCAGTTTTCAAATTATTGATACCGTGGTTATAGATAATGATTACGAATTATATATATTTTTAGAAGGACTGGAAGATGGTAATAATGGAGCAGTTTTAACAAGTTTAAATTTTCCGGTGTCTATTCAATATACAAATGGTACCACGGTTGAAGTTGCTAATAATCAAGCTTTAGAGGAAGCTATTAATGCTGCTGTGGATAATTGTGAAGATGATTGCGAATTAGAGGATGTTTCAGAAAATTTACAGGAATGTCATTGGGTAATTGCTGCCTATAATGCAAATAACGATTATCTTGGTTATCATCTATATTTTAACGAAAATAATTTATTGCAAATTATATTTGGTACAGGTCCTGTGACTGTTGGAGGAGAATGGTTTACTTCTGTTGTAAATGGAAGTGTTGTAGTAACAATTAGTGCTTTAACCGACTTTACAGAATTAGAAGGTGATTGGATAGTTGAAGATTGCGATGATGATCGTTATGTGCTAATTCAAGAGGCTGGAAATCAAACCGTGGAAATGGTTCTAGAACAAGATTGTTCTGTAAATCCAAATCCATTTGCCTGTTTTGAAGAAGTTCAGGAGATTAATGCCAACATTATATTAACTGTTTGCGATAGCACAGACAATATCCCGAATAATGGTGTAGGATTGTTTGATTTAACAACAGTTTATAACAATTGCGAGAGCCCAAATCAATTTAATGTAAGCTATCACATAAGTGAAACGAATGCGCAGGCCAATGTAAATGCTATTGCAAATCCAGGAGCTTATTTAAACGCATCTGTTCCGGCAGAAATGATTTATGTAAGAGTAGAGCTTATAAGCAACACTTCAAATTTTGATGTGTTCACGATAGATTTGTTTGTGGAAAACTGTAATCCTTCAGAATGTTCAGAGACAGATGTGGATGCCTTTTTACAGGAATGTATTTGGAATGTGGTTAATTTTAATGGTGATGACCATTTAATCATGTACACTTTGGATTTCGTTTCTACTAGTGAAGTGATTATTTCAGGAAATGGTGTTACCATAACAGCTTCATATAGCACGTCACAATCAGCAAATGGTGTTATAGTGGAGTTTATAAATGTGTCAGCAGCAAATATTCAAGCTATTTCAGGAGAATGGTTAATAGTAGATTGCCAAGAAGATCGTTTACAGTTTGAGGCCCTAAATAATAACAACACCATGGTTATGGAGCGTGATTGTAACAATGCAGGCATGTGTACACCAGGAGATGTGGAAGGTATGCTCTTGGATTGTGAATGGACGGTTACCAGCTATGCAGGAAGTGATTTCAGTATGTTTAACATTAATTTCAATGCTAATAACGAAGCCGTTATATTTATGCCAAATGGAACCGAAGTTTATACAGCTAATTGGACGGTATCTCAAGGAAATAATGGTGTAGAGGTTGTTATATCCAATGTTTCTGGTGGTAATGTGCAAATTATTAATGGTACCTATACGGTTGTTGAATGTACTAGTGAACAATTAATTCTCCATGATATAACGAACAGTAACAACGAATTGGTTTTAGATAAAGATTGTAATTAAAGTTTAATTTTTAGTTAGTTGATAGTTTAATTACCTTTAAAAGGCTGCAAAATACTGCAGCCTTTTTTCTGTAATTTATTGTATTCGAAAATTCGTAAATACGCTTGAAATTGCTATTTTTGTGCCTCCTAAAATTGAAGAAAGACTATGTTTAATAATTTAAGTGAAAAGTTAGATAAAGCGTTACACGTATTAAAAGGTCATGGTAGTATTACGGAAGTAAACGTTGCCGAGACCTTAAAAGAAGTACGTAGAGCCCTTTTAGATGCCGATGTTAACTTTAAAATTGCTAAAGATTTTACCGTTCGTGTAAAGGAAAAAGCACTTGGGCAAAATGTATTAACAACACTTCAGCCAGGCCAATTAATGGTAAAAATCGTTAAAGATGAATTAACCGAATTAATGGGTGGCGATGCAGAAGGTCTTAATTTATCAGGAACACCAAGTATTATTTTAATGTCTGGTTTGCAAGGTTCTGGTAAAACAACCTTTTCTGGTAAACTGGCCAATTTTCTAAAAACTAAAAAAACCAAGAAGCCGTTATTAGTAGCTTGTGATGTGTATCGTCCGGCTGCCGTAGATCAATTGCACGTTGTAGGTGATCAAATTGGTGTTGAGGTTTATAGTGATAAAGGTAATACAGATCCAGTTGCCATTGCTCAAGCAGGTATTGCACATGCCAAAGCCAATGGTTTTAATGTGGTTATTATTGATACAGCTGGTCGTTTGGCAGTTGATGAAGCCATGATGACCGAAATCTCCAACATTCATAAAGCCATCCAACCACAAGAAACCTTATTTGTTGTGGATTCTATGACAGGTCAAGATGCGGTGAATACAGCAAAAGCCTTTAATGATGTCTTAAATTTTGATGGTGTTATCCTAACTAAATTAGATGGTGATACACGTGGTGGTGCTGCTATTTCTATTAAGTCGGTTGTAAATAAACCTATTAAGTTTATTGGTACTGGCGAAAAAATGGAAGCGATTGATGTTTTCTATCCATCGCGTATGGCCGATCGTATTTTAGGAATGGGAGATGTGGTGTCTCTTGTTGAAAGAGCCCAAGAACAATATGATGAAGTTGAAGCTAGAAAGCTTCAGAAAAAAATTGCCAAAAACCAATTTGGTTTTGATGATTTCTTAAAACAGATTCAGCAAATCAAGAAAATGGGTAATATGAAAGATCTTATCGGCATGATTCCTGGTGCAGGAAAAATGATGAAAGATATTGATATAGATGATGATGCGTTTAAAGGTATTGAGGCTATGATTCATTCCATGACACCTTTAGAAAGAACAAACCCATCAGTTATAAATGCCAGTAGAAAAAAGCGCATTGGAAAAGGTTCGGGAACATCTGTTCAGGAGGTGAATCAGCTTTTAAAGCAGTTTGACCAAATGGGTAAAATGATGAAAATGATGCAAGGTGGAAAAGGAAAAGCCATGATGCAAGCCATGAAAGGGATGAGGTAATGTTCAGTTACCAGTTTGCAGTACCAGTTTGCAGTCGGGAATTTCAATAATATCTTATTAAATAGTAATAAAATGGATTTCAAAAAACTTTTCGCATATCAAAAAGCATTTGATTTAGCTATGGATATTTTTGAAATCTCGAAAAATTTTCCAAAAGAAGAAACATACACATTGACAGATCAAATTAGAAGAAGTTCACGTTCTGTGAATGCTAATTTGGCAGAAGCTTATAGAAAGAGAGTTTACCCAAAACATTACAATAGCAAGCTAACTGATGCTGATGCAGAGAATTCAGAAACAAATACATGGTTAGATTTTGCTTTAGCTTGTAATTATATTTCAAAAGAGCAGCACATAGATTTATCAAATGAAGGAATTGAAGTTGGTAAATTAATAAATTATATGATTAATAATCCTGGAAATTCGGAGTCAATCCAGAATGATTATTTAGTGAATTGAAAACTAAAACCGCAAGAGTAAGAACTGGAAATTGCGACTGCGACTGAAAACTATTATATATGGTCATACTAGACGGAAAAAAAGTAAGCAACGACATTAAAAATGAAATTGCTGATGAGGTTAAAAAAATGAAGGCAAAAGGGGAGAAGGTTCCTCATTTGGCGGCTATTATTGTCGGAAACGATGGCGCTAGTTTAACCTACGTTGCAAGTAAAGTACGAGCTTGCGAGCGTGTTGGTTTTGAATCCACCATGGTACGTTTATCCAATACAACTAGTGAGATTGAATTGCTGGATAAAATTCAAGATTTAAATGAAAACCCAGATATTGATGGTTTCATTATTCAATTACCACTTCCGCCTCAAATTAATACGCAAAAAGTTTTAATGGCTGTAAATCCAGATAAAGATGTGGATGGTTTCCACCCCATGAATTTTGGTAAAATGGCCTTGGATATGTCAACGTTTATTCCTGCAACACCTTTTGGGATTTTGGAACTATTAGATAGGTATAATGTGGAGACCAAAGGAAAACATACCGTTGTTATTGGACGTAGTCATATTGTTGGTCGTCCAATGAGTATTTTAATGGGAAGAAAAGGATTTCCAGGAAACTCTACGGTAACATTAACGCATAGTCACACAAAAAATATAACCCAAATAACCAGTCAAGCCGATATTATTATCACAGCTTTAGGTCATCCAAATTACCTAAAGGCGGAAATGGTTAAAGATGATGCTGTCATTATTGATGTTGGAATTACACGTGTACCAGATGATAATTCGCCAAAAGGCTATATTATTACAGGCGATGTAGATTTTGAAAATGTAAGCAAGAAAGCAAGTTATATTACACCTGTTCCAGGAGGAGTTGGTCCGATGACAATTGCCATGCTGCTTAAAAATACCTTATTGGCTAGAGAACGACACATGCAATAAAGACCTTATATTGCAACGTGAATTTTTTACAAACCCTAATTATTCAGTCTATGAGAGTACAATTTGGTAGTATAGAGCATATACTACCAATTGGTCTAGCCATTCTATTTTGTATTGGTCTTATTCATTTTGCGCGTAAAAAATTACATGTTAACCAAAAATATTTAGTTTTTAAGTGGCTTGGTATTTGTGTTTCGCTGACTATTGTATTGTTTCATGTACACAAAATTAGTTTAGGCGCTTATACTATTTCTAAAGATTTACCTTTATTTCTATGTAGTTTTTTAGCCTTAATTATTCCCATATTTACTACTTCTAGAAAATATTGGATGTATGAAATTTTATTGTTTTGGATAATTGCCGGAACCTTGCAAGGTGTTATAACACCAGATATTGCTGTAGGCTTTCCTAGTTTAGACTATTTCAGGTATTGGATTGTGCATCTGGGTTTACTTACCATTATTTTTTATGCCACCTTCGTGTTACATATGCGACCAAAATTTAAAAGTGTAATCAAGTCCTTTTTAGCATTGCAAGTTTATGTGGCAACCATAATGGCTGTTAATTATGTATTAAATTCTAATTATTTCTATTTAAATAGAAAGCCAGAATCTGCTTCGGCACTGGATTATTTAGGTGATTATCCGTATTATTTACTTGTTGTAGAATTAATATTAATCCCGTTTTTCTTATTAATTTATTTACCGTTTTATTTAATCGGTAATAAAAAGAAACGGACATCCAAATAGTAACGGTGCGTTTATAAAATTTGCCTCAAACTTATTTCGCAAACAATTGACTCCTATCTTTAAACGCTTTAAACTCCAAAGCATTTCCGGCGGGATCGTAAAAAAACATGGTAGCTTGTTCGCCCACTTGTCCTTCAAATCGAATATAAGGTTCAATAACAAATTTGATATCTGCCGCCTGTAAATGTTCCGAAAATTCTTGAAAATCAGCCCAAGGTAAAACCACGCCATAGTGAGGAACTGGAACCGATTTCCCATCCACTGAATTGGTGTGTAATACGGCGTCAGATTTTGGTTTATAGTGAATAACTAGTTGGTGGCCGAAAAAATTAAAATCGACCCAATGGTCACTGCTTCGGCCTTCCTCACAGTTTAATACATCGCGATAAAAAACACGACAAGCCTCCAAATTGTGAACTGGAATAGCTATATGAAAAGGTGAAATAGTGGACATATAATTTATCTTCTAGATTGTTTCGCGATGCTTTTATTGGTAAACGTTTTATCTGAATCTGCTAACAAACGATTTAATTCTGCGAATTCTGATTTGGTAAATTCTCTATACGTTCCAACAGGAATATCTAGTTTAATATTCATTATCCGAATACGTTTTAGTGTGACAACCTCATAGGTTAGATACTCACACATACGACGAATTTGCCTGTTTAAGCCTTGGGTTAATATAATTCTAAACTCGTGCGTACCTAGTTTTTCAACCTCACATTTTTTTGTAGTTTTATCTAATTCTTCTAAATAAATTCCACGAGACATGTGTTGAATAAACGTTTGTGAGATGGGTTTGTCAACAGTTACAATATATTCTTTATCATGATTATTACTCGCACGTAATATTTTATTTACAATATCACCATCATCTGTCAAGAAAATTAAACCCTCACTAGGTTTGTCTAAACGACCAATAGGAAAAATACGTTTCGGATATTTTATATAATCAATAATATTATCTTTTTCCACACGTGTATCTGTTGTACAAACAATGCCAACAGGCTTGTTAAAGGCCAAATAAACAAATGGGTTATCGTTGCCTTTAATTTCTTTGCCATCTACTTCCACCACATCGGATTCTGATACTTTGGTTCCCATTTCTGGAACCACACCATTAATGGTTACACGTCCAGCATCAATAAGTTTGTCGGCAGCTCGACGTGAGCAATAACCAACTTCGCTTAAATATTTATTGAGTCTTGTTAATTTTTCTTCCATCATGCAAAGATATTAATTTAGCTTTTTAAAAACTCATAAATGTAATTGGATATACTGTCGTCTATTAACGAATGTCCAAATCCTGTTGTGGTTATTAGTTTGCTGTTTTTTAGACTATTATTAATGGATAGTGCATCTTGATACGGAATGATGGTGTCTTTTTCATCGTGAATAATGAGCCCTTCTAAACTTAATGTTTCTAAATATTTAGCGGTTGAAAAACTCTCAGGCGCTTCATTAAATCTATCCTTTGCTAGTTGGTTAATAGCACTTATTGTACGTTTACTGAAGCCCATCATTGTGTAATACCGATTTAAAACATCCGTGAATTCAGAAGGTGTGCCTAATAAAATCATCTTTTTTAACGCCTTATAATCGCTGTTTGTTTGCGAAAAAACGGAAGCCATACCACCAACGGAATGACCAATAATAAAATCGGGTTTAAACTTTTTTGAAACCGCTTTTATAAAATCGGCATATAACACGGCGTTAAATCGTTTGCTTCCAGATTTACCATGAGCTGGTGCATCTAATGCAATTATGTTGTAATCTAATTTTCGCAAAGGCTCAATTAAATACTGCCACCTCGCCGCATTACTTTCCCAGCCATGTGCTAATAGAATAGTTTTTCCTTTCCCTAGCCATCTGTAAGTCATAACAGGGATGGAATTCACCGTGAGTTCTTCTCGGAAGGAGGTGCCTAAAAAATCATATTGTTTTTCTGTTAGTCTACCACGTCTTGGTGTTGTAAATAAATACAATGCCAAACGTGCTGCAGATTTTTTAGAAAATAATCCAATAACATTTATAAGGAAACCAATGAATTTTTGAAGGATCTTCATGGGGTTTCGCGATTAACTAAATCCATAGAAAATGCAGGTTTACAGATAGCCAAATAAACGCAAGGTTCCGTAAACGGATTGGAATACTGTACACGCGTATTTTTAGTTATTTTGATGGATTGTCCGGCTTCTAAAACAATTTCTTCGCCATCAATTATAAATTGTTTTTTTCCTTTAATGATAAAGGTGTATTCGTCAAATTTAGGTGTTTGAAATGGTTCACTCCAGCCCGCAGGTGCAACCATGTGAGCAATGCTAATGTCAGGATTGCCATCGGTTGCCAATCCGAAATGTTCTTTAATTAGTTTACCATCTGTTGTTGGGAATACGAATGGATTATCTTGAACTTGGTATGTTTTCATACGTGTTATTTTAAAGGTTTTGCGTTTTTTTAGTACTTAACGATCAAATACGTCTAGGAAATTAATCCCAGCCAATCATGAAGTATTTAATTTTAGCGGTTTCAGGAATTTGAATAGCTTCAATTTTAGCGTTAGAATCAAACTGTAAACTTGCGGGTAACTCTTTCTTATCGATGGTAAAAAAGGCATTGATTTCATTCACGAAAACAACCACATTTTTAATGGTATTTTGAATGCTTGAAATTTTATACTGCTTTTGAATATCACCAAATGTACTTTTTGTTGTAATGCCTTTTTCTGTTTTGTAACGCGGATCTATCACTTTAACAGTGCTAATAGTGGCTTTCGGATCTGTAGTTGTTACAGGACTTAATACTAGTAAGGTGTTTCCAGCTTCATCATAAATTTGTATGTCCGAATAGTCTTTCATATAAGCTTCGGTATTCGATAATTTCACGATAGAATCGTTCGGGAAGATCATTTCCAAATCCGCTACTTTGGTGGAGTCTGTTAGCATGCCAATATTTTGGTTGCCAATTAAAAATGGATCTTGTTCTTTCGTGCAGCTAGTGAATAAAGCTGTTACTATAATTAGGCTTAAAATGATTTTTTTCATTTGGGTGTTATTTTTTTAATTGTGTTTTTAGTTTATGATTTTTTAGAACTGCTCATCGCTTTGCTTAAGATCCCAAAAACGCTTCTAATAAAAGTGGCGCTTGTCAGGACTTTTACTATCGGGTTCATTCGGGAACTTGAACGACGCGTGCTTTTTTTAGATTCCGCTTTTTTTAGGGCTTCCTTTTCTTTTTGAGCTTTTTCTTTTAATTCATCAGCTTCCGCTTCTTCAATTTTTTTATTGAGCAATTCATAGGCACTTTCCCTATCAATTTCATCATTGTATTTCTTCACTAATTTAGAATCCGATAAAAGTGCTTCAAGTTCATTGTCTGTTAAAATATCCATGCGACTCATTGGTGCGCGCATCATGGTGGCTGCCAGTGGCGTAGGTCGTCCCTTTTCATCTAAAGCTGACACTAAAGCTTCTCCAGTTCCTAACGATGTTAATATACTAGCCGTATCATAATATTCAGTATCTGGGTAGTTTTGTGCTGCCAACTTTATGGCTTTTCTATCTTTAGCAGTAAATGCACGTAAGGCATGCTGTACTTTTAAACCGAGTTGACTTAAAACCGCTTCCGGAACATCAGTTGGGTTTTGGGTTACAAAATATAACCCAACACCTTTGCTTCTTATGAGTTTTACAATACTTTCTATTTGATTTAATAAGGCTTTGGAAGCTTCATTGAAGATTAAATGTGCTTCATCTATAAACAAAATTAATTCTGGTCGCCCAGAATCGCCTTGTTCAGGAAAGGTGGCGTAAATTTCAGCCAATAAACTCAACATAAAGGTTGAAAACAATTTGGGCTTATCCTGAATATCTGTTAAACGAATAATATTTATATAACCGCGACCATTTTCATCAACACGCAATAAATCATCAACTTCAAATGATTTTTCACCAAAAAATAAATCACCTCCTTGTTGTTCAATCTCAACTATCTTACGTAAAATAGCACCAGTGGAAGCGGTGGAAATCCGGCCATAAGCATCTTCAAATTCCTCGCGACCTTCATCTGTGGCATATTGTAGAATTTTTTTGAAATCTTTTAAATCTAAAAGTGGTAGTTTGTTATCATCGCAATATTTAAATATTACCGATATAATTCCGGCTTGTGTTTCCGTAACATCTAATATTCGTGAAATTAAAACGGGTCCAAATTCACTAATCGTTGCCCGAAGTCGCACACCATGTTGTTCCGAAAGGGTTAAAATTTCAACAGGAAAGGCCTTTGGGTTAAAAGGAAGTCCAATTTGCGCATGGCGTTCATCAATTTTTGCATGACCAGGACTGGGTTGTGCCAATCCACTTAAATCGCCTTTGATGTCCATTAATAATACCGGAATACCTTTTTCGCTTAAATTTTCAGCTAATACCTGAAGTGTCTTTGTTTTACCTGTTCCTGTTGCACCCGCAATTAAGCCATGTCTGTTCATGGTTTTTAAAGGTACATTTACGAAAGCATTGGTAACAGTTTTTCCATCAAGCATGGCGGAACCCAAGGTTATAAACTCACCTTTATTAGTGTTTCCTTCTAATATATGCTTGAAAAACGTCTCGTTTCTATCCATGAATAATAATTTGCATAAAAGTACAATTCTTAAATTAATCATCGGAATTTTTTTCAAACAATATCAGGTGATTGAAATGGCGCGGTAACCATGTGTTTAAATATATAAAACAAACTTTTTAGTAAGGTTGCGTTATGAAATATCGGAGACATCATAGCACTTACTAAATCCTGTTTTATATCTTTGCACGCTATGACAAGAAGTGAAAGACAAGAGTTGTTAGATAAAGGGCTTTTATTGCCCTTAATGGAGGAGTTTTATACCATACAAGGTGAGGGTTTCCATAAAGGAACGGCTGCCTATTTTATACGAATTGGTGGTTGTGATGTAGGTTGTCATTGGTGTGATGTGAAGGAAAGCTGGTTGGCCGAACTACATCCACCAACTGAAACAGCAAAAATTGTTGCCAATGCTGAAAAGTACAGCAAGACTATAGTGGTAACCGGTGGTGAACCTTTAATGTGGGATATGACGGTTTTAACCAACCAATTAAAAGCAAAAGGTATGCAAACCCATATTGAAACCTCTGGTGCTTATGAGTTAACAGGTACTTGGGATTGGATTTGCCTTTCGCCTAAAAAATTAAAATTACCAACCCAACGGGTTTATGATAATGCAAATGAATTAAAGGTGATTGTTTATAATAAAGACGACTTTAAATTTGCGGAGGAACAAGCGGCTAAAGTAAATAAAGATTGTATTTTGTATTTACAGCCTGAATGGAGTAAACGCGATAAAATGGTGCCCGACATTGTAGATTACGTTATGGCAAACCCGAAATGGAAAGTGTCATTACAAACCCACAAATACTTAAATATACCCTAAAAAAAAACGCCTTGAATAGTCAAGGCGTTTTTTATTATAATCGAAATGTTTTTTATTTTGAAGAGGTAGGTACCGATACTCTAACCTTTCCCCATCCCATGTGCATGTTAGCATCAACATCAAAACTTATAGAAAATGCTTCTAAAGATTCATCCGCTATGTTTACAGGAGCCGTAACTCGAGCAACATCATTTTCTTCTTTGTAGAAATATGACCCCCAAGTATTCAAATCTTTATTAATAATAATTGTCCACGCTTTGTCTCCAGGAATGGTGAATAAGGAATAGGTTCCTTTTTTTATCATTTTGCCACCAAAATTGGTGTCTTTATAAAATGTAATTTCAACAGCTTCATTTGCTCCAGTACGCCAAACCTTATCATTAGGTGCTAATTTATCTAATGAACGATTGTTAAGTTGTGGTCTGCTGTAAACGACTTTTATAGATTTGTTGGCATCCTTGTAATCTGAAGGAAACGCGGCGGCATCCATTGGGCTTTTATCTAAATTAGAAAACTCTTGAGCAGATAAGCTTGTTGTGAATACCATAACCAAAGCAAACGCTACGGATGTAATAAATGTTGATTTCTTCATATTTATAATTTTTGTTTCGTTAAAAATATTTAATAATTTTTAAACAGTCGCAAATTTTCTTGAAACTTTACAAATTATTAGGAATACAATAAAATCAAATTCAATTTGTTTCATATTTATGTAAATTAAGTATTTATTGTTTCATATTATAACCAAAACATAATTTATTGTTTTTAAATACTGTTATTGTATCCATATTTGCTTCAATAAATAAATTATACAAAAAATTATGTGTGGAATTGTATGTGCATTCGAATTGAAACAGAAAGCAACGGAATTAAGACCTCAAGTATTAGAAATGGCGAAAAAAATCAGGCATCGTGGCCCAGATTGGAGTGGGGTTTATGATAATGAAAAGGCTATTATGGCGCATGAACGTTTGGCTATTGTGGATCCAGCTTCAGGAAAGCAGCCGCTAATTAGTGCTGATAAAAAATTAGTGTTAGCCGCCAATGGGGAAATCTATAACCACCGAGAGTTGCGGAAGCAGTTTCCCGATTACAAGTTTCAAACAGAAAGTGATTGCGAAGTCATTTTAGCACTGTATCAAGAAAAGGGTGTTCATTTTATAGATGAGATGAATGGTATTTTTGGGTTTGCAATTTATGATGTCGAGAAAGATGAATATTTCGTAGCGCGGGACCACATGGGAATCATTCCGTTATATATAGGCTGGGATGAACATGGAACCTTTTATGTAGCTTCAGAATTAAAAGCGTTAGAAGGTTATTGCACCAAAATTGAATTATTTCCTCCCGGACATTATTTGTCTAGCAAAGATGGTGAATTTGTGCAATGTTACAAACGCGATTGGATGGAATATGATGCTGTAAAGGAAAACGAAACCCATATTGCGGAAATTAAAGACGCCTTGGAAGCAGCTGTTCATAGACAGCTTATGAGCGATGTGCCTTACGGTGTTTTATTGTCAGGTGGATTAGATTCGTCTGTAACGTCAGCCATCGCTAAAAAATACGCACAAAAACGCATTGAAAGCGATGATACAACAGATGCCTGGTATCCGCAACTGCATAGTTTTTCAGTGGGATTAGAAGGTTCGCCAGATTTAGCAGCAGCCAGAAAGGTTGCGGACCATATTGGAACGGTTCATCATGAAATAAAATTTACAATTCAAGAAGGGTTAGATGCGCTAAAAGATGTTATTTACCAGTTAGAAACCTATGATGTAACAACTATTCGAGCTAGTACACCAATGTATTTAATGGCGCGCGTTATAAAGTCTATGGGTGTAAAAATGGTATTATCTGGTGAAGGAGCTGATGAATTATTTGGTGGCTATTTATATTTTCATAAAGCGCCAAATGCGCAAGAATTTCATGAAGAAACCGTTCGAAAATTGAGCAAATTACATCAGTACGACTGTTTACGAGCTAACAAAAGTCTGGCGGCTTGGGGAATTGAAGGCCGTGTGCCATTTTTAGATAAAGAATTTATGGATGTGGCTATGCGTATCAATCCACAAGATAAAATGATTAATGGCGAGCGTATGGAAAAATGGGTTGTTAGAAAAGCCTTTGAAGATATAATTCCTGAATCTGTAGCTTGGCGCCAAAAAGAACAGTTTAGTGATGGCGTGGGTTATAGTTGGATAGATTCCTTAAAAGAGGTTGTTGCTACAGCAGTAAGTGATGAGCAACTAGCAAACGCGAAGTATAAATTTCCATTGCAAACACCAACTAGTAAAGAGGAGTTTTATTACCGGTCTATTTTTGCTGAACACTTTCCAAGTGATGCTGCCGCTTTATGTGTACCGCAAGAAGCTAGCGTAGCTTGTAGCACCAAAATTGCCTTGGAATGGGATGAGAGTTTTAAAAACATGAACGACCCAAGCGGAAGAGCCGTTGCTCATGTGCATGCCGATGCGTATTAATGAGGTTTAGAAGGTTTAGGAGGTTGGCTACAGAAAATTCATAAAACTAACGTAATCCTGCCTTTAAGCCATATGCAATAAAACAAATCTAATACAAGATTAAAAGCCAGTTTAATGCTGGCTTTTTTATGGTTTTATGTCTAATGTTTCACTACATTTAAAAACAGAAACAAACCATCTCTACAGTATAATTCCTGCTTACAGACTAAAAGTAAGCCCATGATAAAGTTATTCAGACCTGTTCGTCAAGACCTTTTTAGCAAAGGCTCGTTCTCCGGACAGGGAGGGAAAACCGCTAGATATTTTAAATACGCCATTAGCGAAATTATTTTGATGGTTATTGGAATTCTTATTGCACTTTCAATTAATAATTGGAACGAAAACCGAAAACATGCCAGTACCGAACAAGAGTTTTTTAAGAGTATAAAAAATGATCTAAAATAAGATCTAGATTTTATAAATTATGGTCAATCCTATTCCAAACCAAAAATTTCTGCCTATAACCTATTAAGAAATAAATATTCGGAAAATTATGATAGCCACAAAACTACAATAGACTCTTTAATGGCTGTTTATCTTTTTGCTGGGCAACGTACTTTTTATCCTGTTTCGGGAGCTTTTAAATCATCCATAGCGGGAAATGAAATTAATACGTATACCCATAAAAAGGTCATCCAAAGTATTATATAGTTGTATGGCTCCAACTATGATAGACTAATTGATAATGGGAAAATTGTTGATGCAAGATGTAGTAATTTAGGTGAAAAATATATTTATAGCCGAAGAACGTCTTCGTTTAATAGAGTTAATAATGCTGTTTATAGTGATATGTTAGATGACTTCCACTTTCATTATATTCAATTACATGGGTACAATAAATTATTAAATGAAACCGAAGTAGACGTCCATCAGTTGTTAAAACAATTGCCATGATTATAATCTCCTTAAAAACACGCTGCCATTATGCTAGTAAAAGAAAAAATAAGCAAGGACTTATAGCAATTGGAATATGAAATCCAGGTATAAATAGAATCCGTTAAGAGCTAAAAACAAGTGGCGTTTATAAATCAGAAATAAGCAGAATTCATGTCATTTTTAATCTAATTGAAACAAAATAAAAATCGCAAATTTTAGTTTTAAAGCCATTTCGAGAAAATCTAATTTCCCGGATAATGATAATACATCAAAAATTCGTTTTAAGGTGCTTTTTAGTCGATTTAAGACACTTTTAAGTAATTAACAAATGTTGATAATTTTCAACTTCAATCCATAAAAAGCTTTTAAAAGGCATCAAAAAGTTGTATCTTTGGTTGTATTCAAAAGGATGCTTTCAAGGCGTCTTTTTTTGTGCTAATAACATTCATTTTTAAGAATATAAAACCTAACAGTAAGCCATAACAGTGTTCTTTCTTTTTAGAAAGGCGTCAGGAAAGGCTTAAAATTATTTAAAACATGAGCGAAAAAAGAGAAGAATTTAACAAAGATAACTATTCAGCAGATAGTATTCAGGCATTAGAAGGCATGGAGCACGTGCGCATGCGACCTTCCATGTATATTGGAGATACGGGTACGCGTGGTTTGCACCATTTAGTGTATGAGGTGGTGGATAACTCTATTGATGAAGCTTTAGCTGGTCATTGTGATAATATTAGTGTTACCATAAATGAGGATAACTCCATAACAACCGAAGATGACGGTCGTGGTATTCCTGTAGATATGCACAAAAAAGAAGGCGTTTCCGCATTACAAGTGGTTATGACTAAAATTGGTGCAGGTGGTAAGTTTGATAAAGATTCCTATAAGGTTTCTGGTGGTTTGCATGGTGTAGGTGTGAGTTGTGTGAACGCATTATCAGACCATTTAAAAGCAACCGTTTACAGAAAAGGTGAAATCTGGGAGCAAGAATACGAAAAAGGTAAAGCCATGTATCCTGTTAAAAAGGTAGGTGAAACTGATAAGCGTGGAACTATTGTTACCTTTAAACCAGATCCAACAATTTTTACACAAACTTTAGAGTATAGTTACGATACTTTGGCAAGTCGTTTGCGTGAATTGGCATATTTAAATAAAGGTATCACGATTCACTTAATTGACAAGCGTCATAAAAAAGATAATGGTGAATTTGAAGGCGAAACATTTCATTCTAAAGAAGGTTTAAAAGAATTTATTAAGTTTTTAGATGGAAACCGTGAGCCATTAACCAAAGAAGTTATTGCTTTTGAAGGTGAAAAAAATGGTGTTCCAGTAGAGGTTGCTATGATTTATAATACATCATACGCTGAAAATTTACACTCCTACGTAAACAACATTAATACACATGAAGGTGGAACCCATTTATCTGGTTTCCGTCGTGGATTAACACATACCCTTAAAAAGTATGCCGATGAATCTGGTATGCTTGATAAATTAAAATTTGATATTGCTGGTGATGATTTCCGTGAAGGATTAACAGCTATTATTTCTGTAAAAGTTCAAGAGCCACAATTTGAAGGACAAACTAAAACCAAATTAGGAAACCGTGAGGTGTCTGCTTCGGTAAGTCAGGCGGTTTCTGAAATGTTAACCGACTATTTAGAGGAACATCCAGAGGATGCTAAAGTTATTGTTCAAAAAGTAATTTTAGCGGCTCAAGCACGTCATGCGGCTCAAAAAGCGCGTGAAATGGTTCAACGTAAAACGGTAATGAGTATTGGTGGTTTGCCAGGAAAATTATCCGACTGTTCAGAACAAGATCCAGCTAAATGTGAAGTGTTTTTAGTTGAGGGAGATTCGGCAGGTGGAACGGCCAAACAAGGTCGTGATCGTGCTTTTCAGGCTATTTTGCCATTACGTGGTAAGATTTTAAATGTGGAAAAAGCCATGACTCACAAGGTTTTTGAAAATGAGGAAATCAAGAATATCTTTACTGCACTTGGTGTAACTATTGGTACTGAAGAGGATAGTAAAGCTTTAAACCTTTCTAAACTGCGTTATCATAAAGTGGTGATAATGTGTGATGCCGATATTGATGGTAGTCACATTGAAACTTTAATTCTGACATTCTTCTTTAGATATATGAAAGAATTAATTGAAAACGGTCATATTTATATTGCAACACCGCCTTTATATTTAGTTAAAAAAGGTGCTAAAAAACAATATGCTTGGTCTGATGAAGAACGATCTAGAATTATGGCAGATTTTGGTGAAAATGCCAAAATTCAACGTTATAAAGGTCTTGGGGAAATGAATGCGGAGCAATTATGGGATACAACCATGAATCCAGAATTTAGAACCTTAAGACAAGTGCAAATAGACAACGGATTGGAAGCGGATAGAATCTTTTCAATGTTAATGGGAGACGAAGTTCCACCACGAAGAGATTTTATTGAAAAGAATGCTATTTATGCAAATATTGATGCTTAAATAGAACTTTAAATTATAAAAATTAACGCGCCTATAAACCAATAAGCGCGTTTTTTCGTTTATATTGTAAAGAAGCTCTTAAAATTCAAATAATTATGAAACATATTTTTGTATTACTGTTGCTGTTTACGTCATCTGGACTCTACGCGCAACAAAATATAGACGACTTATTAGCAGCTGGTGTAAATGACGCCAAGCGGTTTAGTAAAGACTACTTGGCGCCAGCCACAGAAGGTTTGGTTTATGGCATTAATAACGGATGGTTTAATCATGGAAAAGGCCAAAAGCAATTTGGTTTCGAAATAGGGTTGGTTGCCAATACCTCCTTTATTAATTCAGAAAAAAAATCGTTTGAAATGCGCGTAAGCGATTATGAAAATATTCGGTTTCCTGACAATAGTCCCTCTAAAATAGTTGCCACTGCTTTAGGAAATAACGATCCAGATATGGTTGTTATTTTAACCTATGACGATCCTATTTTTGGAAATCAAGAAACAGAAATTACCTTGCCAACAGGTTTGGGATCGTCGGATATTAATATAATCCCAACTGCTTTTTTGCAAGTTGGTTTCTCGCCTTTTAAAGGAACACAATTAAAAGCACGTTATTTTCCTAAAATAGAGGTGGACGATGTAAAGACAGGCTTGTATGGAATTGGATTGCAACAGGAATTTACAACCTGGTTGCCAAAAGCAGAGTTATTTCCTGTAGCTATCTCAGGTTTAATAGCTTTTACGCATTTAGATGGTAGTTATGATTTTACCGACGAAGGAATTGTACAAGGACAAAACCAACAAATTCAGACCAAAGTTAATACCATGTTGTATGAGTTAATTGCGTCTACTAAATTCAAAGTGTTAAATGTTTACGGAGCTTTGGGCTATGTTAGTGGGAAATCTGAAACCGATTTATTAGGAACCTATGTAGTTTCCGATGGGATATTGTTTTCAGAATCTATTACAAATCCCTTTTCCATAGAAGAAAAAGTAACAGGTATGCGAACAACTTTAGGTGCTCATTTAAAACTAGGTGTTTTTGCTATAAATGCGGATTATACCTTTGCGGAATTTAATAGTGCCACATTAGGATTACAGCTGTCCTTTTAGATTTTATGAAATCTTCAAACATATAAAAACTATTAAATTTGTAAAAACTAATGTTTCACAAATAAAAGAATCATATATACATGAAAGTAACAGCAGTAGGAGCCAGTAGTGCAGAATACATAGCCATTAAAAATTTCGCGACTTAATAGCTTTCAAAATAACATTTTAGAAGCTATAATAATATTTTTAGTCCACAGGTGTTCTGTAAATAGGAGATGTGTATTTACATTAAAATGACTCTTTTTGTACTTAATTTGTGATTTAAATATCAAAATATTGTTATTTTCGCGCGTTTAATAATA
Source organism: Bizionia sp. (assembly GCF_048259285.1). Taxonomy (NCBI): domain Bacteria; kingdom Pseudomonadati; phylum Bacteroidota; class Flavobacteriia; order Flavobacteriales; family Flavobacteriaceae; genus Bizionia; species Bizionia sp. The sequence continues at coordinate 58,012 of NZ_JBLXHU010000004.1, forward strand.
TTTTACCAAAAATTTTACCAATAATTATAAAAAATGAAAAAAGGATTATTCTTATTAAGTTGTGTTTTTATTTTGACACAAGGCTGTTCCAAGGATTCAGACGAGTCTAATGATGATGGAAGTGCTAATGAATGTGGCGTTGTAAGTTTGTCGAGTGTTGTTCAAAATGGAAATGAGTTAGTTTTTAATTACCAAACACAAAACTCTTTTAACTATTTTGAAATAGGTTACGACCAAACGACGAATATTAGTAATCAGGACGTAAACAGCGATTTTTTCTTTTTGAATGAGGGTTTTACTACAACCAATGTATCTCAAGCAACAATAATAGACGAGAGTTTGTACTTTTATGCAGAAAATAATCAAACTTTAAGCTTTTTCATTAGAGCACAATGTAGCAATGGTAATTTAACAAAATGGCAAGGTCCTATAGTTTTGAGCATCGAAGAATATTGCCAAGAGCCGTATGATTTTGCAGTGCAATCCGGAACAGCCTATTGGAACACCTATTACAATGATACAGACGCATCTTACTTTCAAATAGAATATGGAAATCAAGGGTTTCAAATAGGAAGTGGTGAATTAGCAACAACAAATAGCGAAAGTTTTTCCGATGCGTCATTAGTTTCAGGAAACACCTACGATTTTTATGTTCGTTCCTATTGCAATATTAATTTGGGTTTTAGTAATTGGGTAGGTCCTTTAAGCTATTTCGCGGAATATGATCAGAATTTATGCAATCCACCATCCAATATTACCACTGAAATAGAACGTAACGGTTCAGGTCAGGCAGTTGGAGCTGTTTTTAGATGGTCATACAATGGAGAGCGTAATTTTGAACATGTTGTAGTAGGAAATAATCAGCCTGCAAGTTCTGGCTCTGTTAATGTTTCGGATAATGCGGGATGGCCTTTTTATAATTTAGCTCAAAATACCAATTATGACTTTTATGTACGAGCAGTATGTTTAGATGGTTCAAGAACGGAATGGGTTGGTCCAATTGATATAAATATTGGTAGTTAGTAAAATAACTCTAATTAAATTGGATATAGTAAGTTTTAAAAGCGCAAGTGTTAACCTTGCGCTTTTACTTTTAATACGTCATTTCAAAATATAAAAGCGTCTATATGTTCTTTCTGATTTCTCATTAAGACTTTAGTAGAATAGATTTTATGAAATCTTCAAACATATATGGTATAAAAATATTAAATTTGTAAAAATTAATGTTTCACAAATAAAAAAATCATATATACATGAAAGTAACAGTAGTAGGAGCTGGAGCAGTAGGAGCCAGTTGTGCAGAATACATAGCCATTAAAAATTTCGCATCGGAAGTTGTTCTGTTGGATATTAAAGAAGGTTTTGCTGAAGGTAAAGCTATGGATTTAATGCAAACAGCCTCATTAAATGGATTCGATACAAAAATAACTGGTATTACTAATGATTATTCGGCAACTGCCAATAGTGATATTTGTGTAATTACTTCTGGTATTCCTAGAAAACCAGGTATGACACGTGAGGAATTAATCGGAATTAACGCTGGTATTGTAAAGTCGGTTTCTTCTAGTTTAATAGAGCATTCTCCAGAAACGATTATCATTGTGGTAAGTAACCCAATGGATACCATGGCGTATTTAGTACATAAAACAACAGGTTTGCCAAAACACCGTATTATTGGAATGGGTGGCGCATTAGATTCGGCACGTTTTAAATACCGCTTAGCAGAAGCTTTAGGAGCACCTATTAGTGATGTGGACGGAATGGTAATTGGAGGTCATAGTGATACAGGAATGGTGCCATTAACGCGTTTAGCAACCCGTAACTCGGTGTTGGTTTCTGAATTTTTATCAGAAGATCGTTTAAACCAAGTTTTAGAAGATACTAAAGTTGGAGGCGCAACCTTAACAAAATTATTAGGAACATCGGCTTGGTATGCACCAGGAGCTGCAGTAAGTGGTTTGGTTCAGGCTATTGCATGCAATCAGAAAAAAATGTTTCCATGCTCTGTATTATTGGAAGGTGAATATGGTTTAAATGATATTTGTATTGGAGCACCAGTAATTTTAGGTCGTAACGGTATTGAAAAAATTGTTGAAATCAATTTATCGGATGCTGAAAAAGCACATATGCAAGAAAGTGCCGAAGGTGTAAGAAAAACAAATGGCCTTTTGGCATTATAATTGTATAAACTGAAATCCGTTGTTCTAGATGACTAAAGCAACTATTAATCAATAAATAATTTAAAAAAAAAATCAAATGAAAAAACTAATTTTTGTTTTAGTATTCGCAATGAGCCTGACAGGTTTTGCGCAAGAAGCAATGACTGAAGGTGTTGTAAAATCTAAACAAACCATGTCTAGTGATAATGAGCAAATGCAAGCGCAATTAGCTATGGTAGGAGATATTCTTACAACCACCTATTTTAAATCCGATAAAACACGTTCTGAAACATTTAACTTAATGTCTGGAAACACAACAACTATTTTGAATGGTGAAACCAACAAAATGTTAACGTATATGGACAACCAAATGACTGGAAAAAGTTATACAATTTCGGACATGAAGCCAAGTGAAGAAGATACGGCAGGTATGAAAGTTGTAAAGGGTGATGAAACCAAAACTATCTTAGGTTACGTGTGTCAAGAATACAATGTAACCCTTGAAAAAGAAGGAGCAAATATAGCAATGGATATCTATGTAACTGATAAAATTCAAGCTATGAATCCGCAAGTGGCACAAATGGGTGCTCAAATTGATGGATTTCCATTATATATGAAAATGGATGTAAGTCAAATGGGAATGGCATTAACTATTACAAGTGAAGTTACAGAAATTAATAAAGAAACGGTTTCTGCTGATAAATTTGATATGACACCGCCAGAAGGTTACAAAGAAACAGATAAATTAATGGGAATGTAATTTTTATTTAATTTATAATAATGAAAAAACAGCTGAATAAGCTGTTTTTTTTTTGTTTAAAATCGAACAGAAACTATGCAAACCTTTTGTTAAATCATTATAGAAGATATATATTTGCTCGTTTTTAAAAATATCAACAATAAATTATAATTTAACACATAATGCAAAATAAAGGATTAGTAAAACTGTTTGCAATTTTGTTTGGACTGGTAAGTATTTACCAGTTGTCTTTCACTTTTAAGGCAAATAGTATTGACGACCAAGCTGCGGCGTATGCAAATGGCGATGAGGTAAAAGAGCGCAAATATCTGGATTCTCTTGATAATGAGGAGGTTTATAACTTGGGTGTAGCTAGCTATAACTATTCAGAGGTTAAAGAAAACGCCATGAACCTTGGTTTGGATTTAAAAGGTGGTGTTAGTGTTATTCTTCAAATATCGGTAAAAGATATTTTAAAAGGATTGGCAAACTACAGTAAAGATCCAGTTTTTAATCAAGCTTTAGAAAATGCAGCCGAAGTACAAAAGAACAGTCAGAATACATTTGTTGAAGACTTTTTCCTAGAATTTGATAAAATTAAAGGCGATACTAAATTAGCCTCACCAGATATTTTCTATACTCGCGCACTTGATGGCGAAATAGAAGGTAGCATGACAGATTCTGAAGTAAAACCAATTATAGAACGTAAAATTGACGAATCTATCGTTTCTGCTTTCGAAGTATTGCGTAAACGTATTGATGAGTTTGGTGTAACATCACCAAGTATTCAGCGTTTGGGTAATACAGGTCGTATTTTAGTAGAACTTCCAGGAGTTAAAGACAAAGAGCGTGCTCTTAAATTATTACAAAGTACAGCCCAATTAGAGTTCTGGGAAGTATCTAAACGTGATTTGTTTGGACAATTCTTATTTGATGCTAACAACCTTCTTAAAGAATTAGAAGCGCCAAAAACAGAAGAAGTTGCTGAAACAGAGTCTCAAGATTCTGAAGATACGGCTATTGAAGATTTATTAGGAGCAGATCCAGATTCTACGGCTACAGAAATTAATCCATTACGTGATTTATTATTCCAATCTCAAAACCCAGCTACCATTGCTATGGTAAACCTTAGGGATAGAGAAAAAGTATTAGGCTATTTAAACATGCCTCAAGTAAGATCATTATTACCAGGCGAACAACGTTTTACAAAGTTTGCCTTTGGGAAGCCTGCAAAAGATAGTGAAGTTGTTGAATTATATGCTTTAGATGGCAACCGAGACAACGTACCTCAATTAAGTGGTGCCGTTGTTACAGATGCACGTCAAGAATACGATCCAATGGGTAAACCAACGGTTTCAATGGTTATGAACTCTAAAGGTGCTAAAATCTGGGAAGAAATGACTGGTAAAGCATTTACAGAAGGTTCAAACATTGCTATTGTTTTAGATAACGTGGTGTATTCTGCACCTGGCGTTTCTACAGGTGCCATTTCTGGAGGTAATTCATCCATTTCTGGTAACTTTACGCTAAATGAAGCAACGGATTTAGCTAACGTTTTACGTGCTGGTAAATTACCAGCTTCAGCCGATATTATTCAAGGTGAAGTTGTTGGTCCATCCTTAGGTCAAGAAGCTATTGAAAGTGGTCAAAATTCATTCCTTATTGCATTAGCTTTAGTGTTAGTTTGGATGTTCCTTTACTACGGTAAAGCAGGTTTATTTGCTGATATTGCCATGATATTTAATATTGTATTAATCTTTGGTGTATTATCTGGATTAGGAGCCGTATTAACATTACCTGGTATTGCTGGTATTGTATTAACTATTGGTATGTCTGTGGATGCTAACGTACTTATCTTTGAGCGTATTCGAGAAGAAATTGCTAAAGGTAAAGGCTTGAAAGAATCTATCAATGATGGTTTTAGCAATGCATTGTCTTCTATTTTAGATGCCAACATTACAACAGGTTTAACAGCTTTAATTTTATTCATATTTGGTACAGGTCCTATTAAAGGATTTGCTACAACTTTATTAATTGGTATAGCAACCTCGTTATTCACGGCAATCTTTATTACAAGATTATTTGTGGACTGGTATGCTAATAAAAACGGAAATTTAGATTTCTCAACAGCAATTACTAAAAATCTTTTCAGAAATATCAACATCAATTTCTTAAAGAAACGTAAAGTTGCTTATATCATTTCAACGGTTGCTATTCTTGTAAGTTTAGGGTCTTTGTTTACAAACGGTCTGGATCAAGGTGTAGATTTTGTTGGTGGTAGAACCTACCAAGTGCGTTTTGCAGAACCTGTTAGTGCTAACGAAATTTCTGAAACTTTAGCAGATGCCTTTGGTAGTGCTGAAGCGAAAACCTTTGGTAATGCTAATCAGCTTAAAATTACCACGAAATATAAGGTGAACGAAACAGATAATGCTATTGATGAGGAAATCAGAAATACATTATACACAGAGTTGCAGCCTTATATGCCAGGTCTTACTTATGACGAGTTTATTAGTGATGACCAAGGTAAAACAGTTGGTTTAATGAAATATTACAAAGTGAGTCCAACCATTGCTGATGATATTAAAAAATCATCTATATGGGCAATTTTCGGATCATTAGTAGTCGTATTCTTATATATCTTAATCCGATTTAAAAGATGGCAATTCTCATTGGGTGCGGTTGCGGCTGTATTCCATGATGTATTAATTTTATTAGGTGTTTTCTCTTTAACGTATAAGTATATGCCATTTAGTATGGAAATAGATCAAGCATTTATTGCAGCTATCCTTACGGTTATTGGTTACTCATTAAATGATACGGTAGTTGTATTTGATAGAATTCGTGAATTCTTTAATGAACACACAAGCTGGCCATTTAATAAAGTAATTAATGTGTCATTAAGTAGTACATTAAGTAGAACATTAAATACCTCTTTAACAACATTAGTGGTATTATTATCCATCTTCATTTTTGGTGGTGATTCTATTAGAGGCTTTATGTTTGCATTAATTGTTGGTGTTATAGTAGGTACTTACTCGTCCTTATTTATTGCAACACCTTTAATGTATGATGCTGTTAAAAAAAGCGATGCTGCCAATGCATTAAAAGAAAAAGAGAAAGTAGAAGAAGCGGAAATTGCTTAATCTATAAATTTAAATATATTAAAAAGCCTTTTTGATTCAGTTTAAAAAGGCTTTTTTTTATGGTTCGTATGCTTGTGTTCTAGTGGGTACTGGAAACACTAGTTTATTGATTCATGGCAACAAGAATGGGTAATATGAGAGTAACCCAAAGATTTTATATATAAAAAGACCTAACAGGTTTTTAAAACCTGTTAGGTCTAATAGAAGTCATTAAATAGCAACCCTTAAAACAGACTAAACCATATAGCTATTTTTAATTTACAATAGGGTTAAGTCTATATAAAAAGCATTAAAATAGTGGCTCAACAAAAAGTATAATTTGAAGTTATATTAAATATTAATATTAGTTCGTTTTGGAAAACGTCATCTTATCTCCAACCTCTAAATTCCATGTTTTAACCAAGCCAGCATTAACCTCTAATACATATTTTGCTGCTGCATTGGAAGGTAAGGAGCCTTCATTAAATGGTTGTGCATTTTCCTGAAAGCTAACGATGGTTTTATTGGTATCTAAATAAATAATATCCAAAGCAAAACGCGTATTTTTCATGTAGAATGAACGCGGTTGTTCGTTTGGAAAAATAAATAACATCCCACGATTCGCCTTCATGGATTCCCGATACATTAGTCCCGTTTGGGTTTCAAACTCGTTATCAGCAATTTCAATATCTAATGTAGAAACAACCGAATCGTTGGCTGTTTTTATAAGTTGTAAGGTGCCTTCTTTCTTAAAAGTGACTTGAGCTTGCTTCGGTTTTTTCGGTTCATCTTTGCACGATGTGAAGGCCAAAACAAATAAGGTTGCAGATAAACAAACAATTTTAAAATACGAACGTATCATAGAAACTAGCTACTGGTTTTGGGTTTATACAGAAACATAAAATAGAGTCCAATTATTATAAATGGCACACTTAACATTTGACCTGTATTTAAACCAAGAAACGTAATGTATTCATCGCCTTGTGGTTCTTTTACAAACTCTACAAAGAAACGAATGGTCCATAATAACACTAAAAATAGTCCAAATAAGTAGCCGCTTTGTTGTCCTTTATTGGTTTTCTGATAAATAAACCAAAGGATAAGAAAAACGAATATATAACAAAACGATTCATATAATTGTGCAGGATGACGAACAGGAACCGCATCTAATAAATGTTGAAACTGCGGATTGTTAGTCACAGCCGCATAGGCTTCTTTATAGTTTTCAATACCTGTTTCAGCTACAATCTGTCTTTTACTGTAATAATCTTGAACAAAACGAACACCTAAAGGTGAATCGGTTATTTTTCCTATAATTTCAGAATTAATAAAGTTACCAATTCTGATAAAAACAGCACCAGAAGCAACGGATATCACCACGCGATCTAAAATCCACATTAGTGATTTATATTTGTATTTTCTTCGATATAAATACATGCCTATTATAATTCCAATGGCTGCACCATGACTAGCTAATCCTTGGAAGCCGGTAAATTGAAAGCCACCTTTAAAACTAAATGGTAAAAAGATGCTAAAGAAATCTTCTGAAATCAATTCGGATTGGTAAAAAAGTACATGACCCAATCTGGCACCAAGCATAGTAGCCAAAACGGTATAAATAAATAGAGGGTCTAAATAATCTAGATTTACGTTTTCTTTTAGAAAAATTCGTTTCATGATTTGAAAACCTAAAAGGAAGGCAACAATCCACATAACACTATAAAAGTGTAATTCGAAAATTCCGAAAAGATCTAATCCCGTAATTGGATTCCAATCAAATTGTAGTATAAACATATGTCATCGTTTGTGTGCGTAAATATATGCAATTGGAAATGGATACGAAAGCAACAACTTATAATGAAATGTTATTTTTAATTTAGTTTGTCGTTCAGAAGGAGAGATGACTGAAGAATCTCCTTTCCTAACTGCGTATAATTTATGAAGGTTCATCATGGCGTTCTGAATGACAATTTCCTTTTCAACTTCAATCTTATAGATCATCCTTTTCCGGAACCGGATCATAACCGCTTCTTCCCCATGGATGACAACTAAAAATCCTAATAACCGCCAATTTTCCACCTTTAAAAAAACCATGTTTTTCCAATGCCTCTTTTGCATAATGGGAGCAGGTAGGTTGAAACCGGCATGTAGCAGGTGTCAACGGGGAAATGAAGATTTGATAAATCTTAATTATTAAAAGAAATGGATATGTGAGTATTTTTTTCATAAAGCATAAAAGTCCGGTCCTTTGGAGAGGATTTAGGAGAGGCTTAATATGAAAAGGTGGTTCCTTCACGACTATCATTCAATTGAATTCCAGCTTCAGCTAGCTCATCACGAATTTGATCTGATAATGCAAAATCCTTATTCGCACGTGCTTCTTGGCGTAACTTAATGAGTAATTCCACAGCACCTGATAATTTATCAGATGAATTATCAGTTTGCTTCGTGTTTTCTAATCCTAAAATATCAAAAATAAAAGCGTACATGGTTGTTTTAAGCATGTCTAAATCCGTAGCAGTAATCGTTGCCGAACCATCATGAATTTGGTTAATAAATTTCACCGCTTCAAATAAATGAGCAATAAGAATTGGTGTGTTAAAATCGTCATTCATAGCATCATAACACGACTGTTTCCATTTGGAAATATTATGAGTAGATGTGCTGGACGTTTTTAGCAATTCCACTAAATTAACGGCATCCATCAATCGCTTAAACCCTTTTTCACTGGAATCAAGCCCGGCATCCGTTAAATCTAAAACACTTCTATAAGATGCTTGCATCATAAAAAATCGAATAACACTAGGGCTGTAGGCTTTGGACATAATATCATTATCACCAGAAAGCAATTCAGCTGGATTGATATAGTTACCCGTTGATTTGCTCATTCTTGCACCATTCAATTCAAGCATATTAGCATGCATCCAATATTTTACGGGCGTCTGACCTTTAGCCGCTTGATTTTGTGCAATTTCACATTCGTGATGCGGGAACTTTAAATCCATTCCGCCACCATGAATATCAAAATAATCACCCAAGTATTTGGTGCTCATAGCTGTACACTCTAAATGCCATCCTGGAAAACCATCGCTCCAAGGTGATGGCCAACGCATAATATGAGCAGGCTCTGCTTTTTTCCAAAGCGCAAAATCTTGCGGATTTTTCTTATCACTTTGGCCATCAAGCGCTCGTGTATTATGAATTAAATCTTCTAATTTTCGTTTGCTTAAAATCCCGTATTCATTGGATTCATTGTATTTATGAACATCAAAATATACCGAACCATTTACCACATAAGCAAACCCATTATCTATAATGGTCTGAATGAGCTCTATCTGCTCAATAATATGACCCGTTGCAGTTGGTTCAATACTAGGCGGTAAAAAGTTAAACCTATTTAATACATTATGAAAATCAACCGTGTACCGCTGTACAATTTCCATAGGTTCAATAGCTTCTAATCGCGCTTTTTTAGTGATTTTATCCTCACCAACATCGGCATCATTTTCTAAATGACCAGCATCCGTAATATTACGAACATAACGCACTTTATAGCCCAAATGTTGGAAATATCGAAAAATCATATCGAAAGACATAAACGTTCGTACATTTCCTAAATGGACATTGCTATAAACCGTTGGGCCACAAACGTACATGCCAACATAGCCATCGGTGATGGATTTAAACGTTTCTTTTTCACCACTTAATGTGTTGTAAATTTTAATGGTTTGTTGGTTGTATAATTGCATGTTTTGGTGTTTGGTGTTTGTCGTAGAGTTGTTAAGTTACTTTATTTTCGGCTAGAAAAGTATATTTTAAGAATTCAAAAAATGATTTCTTAATGCATTAATTTTATGGGTCATTGATTCTAAGTCTAATCTCATATTATTATAATTGTCTTCTGAAATGAAATCTAATTCTTTTGAAATTATAGTTTGGTTCAATAATTCAAGCGAAGAACTATAAGCAATCGTCGTAAAACATGCTTTATATTTATTAGTTAATCTGGTTGTACCTTCGGCAATATTCAATAGCACCGAAACAGAACAGCGTCCCATTTGGGAGATAAGTCCAAATTTTTCTTCGGAAGGATATAAGTCTGTTATTTTATAAGTTTTAACCGCTAATTGAATCGCTTCTTTCCAAACATCTAATTTTTTAAAAAAATATATATACATGATTTTTAAGTATTTCGTTTAGTTATTTTCTTGTTTAGCGCTTCGAGAAAAAAAAATGATAATTAGAGGTTTTTTAACTAACTTTTATATCATTGAACAGGCAACTCCACAACAAACAACTTTACAACTAACATTAAAAGGCAGTATCCAATTTAATATAATCTAAAAACTCACGTCGCGTTCCTGCTTCTTTAAATTTTCCACCAAATTCGGCAGTAACAGTACTACTTTCCGTATCGCGAATCCCTCGTGAATTGACACATAAATGCTTCGCATCTATAACGCAAGCAACATCATCCGTATTTAATACGTTTTGTAGTTCCTTAACAACCTGAATGGTTAAGCGTTCTTGTACTTGTGGCCGTTTTGCAAAATAATCAACAATTCGGTTCATTTTAGATAACCCAACAACGGTTCCGTTAGAAATATATGCTACATGGGCTTTACCTACTATTGGTAACAAATGATGTTCGCAGGTTGAGTATACCGTAATGTTTTTTTCAACAAGCATTTCACCATACTTATATTTATTATCAAAGGTTGAAGCACTTGGTTTTTTATTCGGATTTAAACCGCCAAAAATTTCATTAACAAACATTTTGGCTACGCGGTTTGGCGTGCCTTGAAGGCTGTCGTCTGTTAAATCAAGACCGAGTGTTTCCATAATATGGCGCACATCTTCTTTAATAATTTTTATTTTTTCTTCTGAATTTAAAACAAAAGCATCGCTTCGTAATGGTGTGTCAGCCGATGTTCCTACATGGTCATCTCCAATGGCATCAAAATCAGCTGTATTATCATTAATTTTCATTATTTCGAAATAAATAGGTTTTTAATCTGCAAAGATAAGGAATTCCATTTTTTTGATAACTGAATTAACAAACAATTAATTTCATACAAAAATTGGTAATGTTTCCTTAAATTTTTCTTAATTTACACCACAAAATTTAAATGTATAATAATCCTAATCTTTTAGATCTCCCCTCTATGGTCAAGGATTTAGTTAAAATCTCATGAAAAAGATAATTACTTTAGTTTGTTTTCTGTTTATTGGTACAGCTTATGCGCAACTTATTGCTATTGATGATGTAGTAACAGGCCGGTCTGACAACCCTACTTTGGCTACAGCCACGGGTAATCGTATGTTTTTAAACGATTACTTTAATGGTGTAGCCCTGAATTTTGGAACGCGTAATAACTTTACTTTTACAGAAGTTACACCAGATCCTACGGGTTTCACGACGTTTGATGGTGCCCAACAATTCGTTCAAATTGCACCAAACACACCGCAAGGTATTTATTATATTACCTACCAGATTTGTGAAAATGCCAATCCAACAAATTGTGATACCGCTGAAATTGAAATTCGGGTTTTTCCAGCAACTATAAGTGCTGGTTCTGGATCTTCTGAAATGACTATCACAGCGAGTTCTGGTAACGTAAATTGTGGCGGTAATGTGTGTATTACAGATCCATTTTGTTTGGATCTGAATACGGGAACCATTCCACCTTTAACGCTAACAGCAGACTACACGGTGGTCGGAGAATCTAACAGCTATGGTGTTAGATCAATTCCAGTAAATCCGCCTTTTTCATTTGGCGATACGGCTACGGATACACCTTTAACTACTGATGATAACTGGAGTGGTGTTCAAAATTTTATTTTCGATTTCGAGTTTTACCAACAAAATTATAATAGTTGTGTGCTGTCAACCAATGGTGCGGTTAGTTTTGACTTGAGTAATGCCGGAAATGGACATTATTGGACGCCACAAGCCGGACAATTAATACCAAATAATACGGATGCAGCATTAAGAGATGGTAATATATTTGGTGCCATCCATGATATGTATCCAGTTGCAAATAATGGAATTGATCCTACAAGTTTTAAAACGACTTACGCGGTCAAAGGTGAAGCGCCGTTTAGAGTATTTGTATTTAGCTTCTTTAACCTGGGACAATATGGATCAGGATGTTGGGGAGCAACGAGAACCTCCCAAATGATCATGTTTTATGAAACCACAAATATCATTGAAACCTATATATTTCAAAAAGATGTTTGCTCTAATTGGGCTGGTGGAAGAGCAGCTATAGGAATTCAAAATAACGCTGGAACACAGGGAATATCGCCTCCAGGCAGAAATACGGGTGTTTGGAATGTTCCGTTTACAGCTCCAGAAGCTTGGCAGTTTTATCCAAATGGAACCCCGATTACATCCTTTCAGTGGTTAGCGGAGGATGGTACGGTGTTAGGAACAGATCCTGCAAACTTAACAGTAACACCAAGTCAAACTACTACATATATTGCACAAGTTACGTATACGGATGCCATAACAGGAGTCGATTATATAGCATTTAAACCTATTACAGTGGTCGTTCAGCCAACACCTGTCGTTACGGTTACCGCAAGTGCCGATGTATGTGATTCAGGTGATGCTGTTTTTACTATTACTGGGTCAGAAAATGATGTGGTAGAATACAATATTAATGGAGGCGCAACACAATCCGTTATGCTAGATGCAACGGGAATTGAAGTTATTACGCTTACGGGAATTACAACCACTCAAACTATAAACTTGTTATCTGCAAATAACTTGAATTCTGTTTGTGGTGGTGCAGTGGCTTTATCAGCAACCGTTACCGTAAATACAACACCAACTGTAGATACCCCAGCAGATGTAACCGCATGTAACGATTATACCTTACCAGCCTTAACAGTTGGTACTTATTATACCGCTACAGGAGGTCCAACAGGAACAGGAACAGTATTAAATGCAACGGATGTTATTACAACCACGCAAGATATTTATGTCTATGCCGAAACTGGAACAACACCAAATTGTTTTGATGAGCATATGTTTACGGTTACTATAGATAGTTGTACACTATCTGTAACGGCAACGGCTGATATGCCTTCCATTTGTAATGATGCAGGTGTAGATGTTACCTTAACAGCAACACCATCGCCAGCAATAGCTATAGGAACATATAGTTACAGCTGGACGGTTCAAGGAAACGCAACGGTGTTAGGAACGAATCCAACCTTGGTTTTATCGCCACCACCGGCGGCTACGACCACCTATGAAGTCACATTAACCGATGATGGATTAACACCGCCCAATGACACAGTAACCAACACGGTAACCGTAACCGTTAATACAACACCAACGGTTAATGCTCCAGCTGACGTCGTAGCATGCGATTCCTATATCTTACCTGCTTTAACAAGTGGTAATTATTTTACGGCAACAAATGGAGGAGGAACTGCGTATAATGCAGGAGACACAATATCAACCACACAAACTATTTATGTATATGGAGAAACAGGCACCACGCCTAATTGTTTTGATGAGAATAGTTTTGTAGTAACCATAAATGATACACCAGTTATAGATAACCCTGCCGATATTACAGTCTGTGATAGTTATGTATTACCTGCATTAACTGGAGGTCAATATTATAATGGAGCAGGAGGAACTGGCGGTATTATTGCAGCAGGTACATCTATTAATGCCTCACAGACCATATATGTGTATGCTGAAACAGCAACAACACCTAATTGTTTTTCTGAAAATAGTTTTGTCGTAACAATAAACAACACACCAACAGTCGATGCGCCAATAGACGTAACGGCTTGTAATGAATATGCGTTGCCAGCTTTAGCAAATGGAACTTATTATTCAGGGCCTGGTGGAACAGGAACTGTTTTAAATGCAGGCGATTTAATAACCTCAACGCAAACTATTTACGTATATGCCGAAACAGGAACAACACCAAATTGTTTTGCAGAGAATAGTTTTGTAGCAACTATTGATGTTTGTACCATTTCTGTAACTGCAACTGCAGATACACCTGCTATATGTAATGATGCTGGAGCAGATGTGACGTTAACCGCAAACCCTTCACCTGGAACAGCAATAGGAACATATAGCTATAGCTGGACTGTTCAAGGGAATGCTACGGTTGTAGGCACCAATCCAACACTCGTATTGTCGCCGCCACCAGCAGCAACAATCACGTATGAGGTGACGTTAACAGATAGTGGTTTAACAGCACCAAACAATACCGCAACCAATACCGTAACTGTCGTTGTAAATGTTACGCCAACGGTTGATAATCCTGCGGATGTAACGGCATGTGATACCTATGTTTTACCAGCTTTAACGAGCGGAAATTATTTCACAGGATCAAATGGAACAGGAACAGCCTATAATGCAGGCGATACTATTTCAACAACTCAAACTATTTATGTGTTTGGTGAAACAGCAACTACACCTAATTGTACAGATGAAAACAGTTTTGTTGTAACCATTAACAATACACCAACAATCGATGATCCAGCTGATGTTACTGCTTGTGATAGTTATGTTTTACCAGCTTTAACAGGTGGACAATATTATAATGGTACCGGAGGAACTGGTGGAATTATTGCAGCTGGAACAGCTATCAATGCTTCGCAAACTGTTTATGTATATGCAGAAACAGGAACTACACCAAATTGTTTTGCGGAAAATAGTTTTGATGTCACTATTAATACAACACCTATAGTTGATGATCCATTAGATGTCATTGCTTGCGATAGCTATATACTTCCAGCCTTAACAAATGGTTCTTATTTTACAGGAACAGGAGGGACAGGAATAGCTTATACCGCTGGAGAAGTAATTACAAGTACACAAACAATTTATGTGTATGCTGAAACAGGTACAACACCAAATTGTTTTGCAGAAAATGATTTTGAAGTGACTATTAATAATACACCAAATGTTGATAATCCAGCTGATGTAGTCATCTGTGATTCTTATACGTTGCCTGCCTTAACCATTGGAACATATTATACAGGTCCTTTAGGGACTGGAACGGTATTAACTGCAGGTCAGTCCGTTACTACCAGTCAAACTATTTATGTATATGCAGAAACAGGAACAACACCAAACTGTTTTGCAGAAAATAGTTTTGATGTAACCATTAACCCAACACCTCTAGTTGATGATCCTGCCGATGTTACGGAATGTGTTACCTATACGTTGCCAGCATTAACCAATGGAACCTATTATACAGGGGCAGGAGGAACTGGAACTGTATTAATGGCAGGACAGAGTATTACAACTACACAAACAATTTATGTGTATGCTGAAACAGGAACAACACCTAATTGTTCAGCAGAAAATGATTTTGTTGTAACCATCAATCCTTTGCCAACTATTATTGCACCAGCGCCATTATTTGCTTGTGATGATAATGTGCCAGATGGTATGACCGAAATTGATTTAACCGTTACGAATAACGAAATTACTGGCAATAACCCCAATTATATTGTAACGTATTATAATTCCGCTGCAGATGCTATAGCAGGAACACCTCAAGTTACACCATCGGCAACAGCCTATATTGGAACGGATGGTGAAATTGTACATGTTCGTGTTGAAGATGCAACAACAGGATGTTTTGATACAACCACATTAACACTGAACGTGGTAAGTGCACCAGCTGCTAATACACCAGCAGACTTGCATTACTGTGATCCAGATAATGATGGTTTAGGAACATTCGATTTGTCAGGTATTGCAGCACAAGTTACAACAGACCCAGCTTTAGAAGTAACATTTCACTTAACGCAACAAAATGCCATTGATGATGTATTGCCATTAGGTACAACACTATCAAATTTATTAGGTCAGATTATTTACATCCGAGTGGATTATGCTGGAGCAACTACCGATTGTCCAACAATCGTGCAATTATTACTAGTAGTAGATGAAACACCTGTGATTGACGAAAATCTAGATCCAATTGAATTGTGTGATGATGCCGTGGCAGATGGTTTAACAGAATTCGACTTAACAATCAGAAATGCAGATGTGCTGATGGGCTTAAATCCAGCAGATTATACGGTTACCTATTATGCAGATCCAGCGGATGCCGATATAGGGATAACAGCGCCTAGTTATATTGGAACTCCAGCCGCATACACAAATACAATTCCAGATTTACATACAGTAGGTGTTCGTGTAGAAAACAATACAACCAACTGTTATACAGTTACGACTTTGGATTTAATTGTGAATCCATTGCCTGTTCCTGAAACGACAGCTGCAGCATTATTTTTAACCATCTGTGATGATACCGTTGATAATGATGGCTATGCTGAATTTGATTTAACCGTTCAAGATGCTTTAATTACAGGTGGAAATACCAACTGGTCTGTAAGCTATTTTGAAACAGCCGCTGATATTCCAGCCAATCCAATTCCTGACTTTACAGCTTATACAAACACAAGTGTTAACGGCTTACCACATAACCCGCAAACATTATTTGTTTTAGTAACCAATGGAACAACAGGTTGTACCAATACGTCAACCTTAACACTTGAGGTGTCTAATGTGCCAACACCAACACCAACCCCAAGTATAACGCCTTTAGAGGAGTGTGATGCTGATAATAATGGCTATGCAGTTTTCGATTTACAATCCGCAACCCTGCAGATAGATAATGGTGAAGGAAATAACATTACCTATCATGGAACCTATGAGAATGCATTTGATGGCGTAAATGAATTACCTGATTTTTATGAAAATAATGATGAAGACATCGACATTGTTTATGTAAGAGCAGAAAATCCAACAACCGGTTGTTTTACAATTGTTGAATTAACGTTAATTGTTCAACCAACACCAGTCGTACCGTTAACTATTGATGATTATTCGGAATGTGACGATGATTATAATGGTATCACAGCTTTCGATTTGACAACCATGGATGCCATAATCTACGGAACACAAAATCCAGCTGATTATGTGTTAACGTACCATGAGTCTTTAGCAAATGCTCAAGCCACTCCTGGAATTAATCCAATAGTTCAGCCGCAATTATCAAATTATGTTACGGCTGATAGAACAATATACGTGAGATTAGAAGGCGCAAATGGTTGTATCACTACAGGTCAATTTAATTTAGTGGTTAATTTACCACCAACAATTGCTTCCGAAGATGGTTTATTTGAAATTTGTGATGACGATATAAGTAATGATGGTTTTGCAAGTTTCGATTTAACAAGTCAAGATGATATCATTACTGGTAACGATGCTACATTAAGTGTAGATTATTATGAAACCATGGCCGATATTATGTCTGGAACACCAATTCCTGATTATACGGATTATACCAATACATCAGTAAATGGTTTACCGCATAACCCACAAACCATTTTTGTAACGGTTACTGAAACAACAAGTGGTGATAGCTGTTATGCAGTTACAACCTTAACACTAGTTGTAAATACCTTGCCAACACCAAATGATGTATTACCAGATTTAGAATTATGTGATGACAATAATCCAGGTGATTTAGAAGAAGAATTTAATCTTACACAGAATGAAGCAGCTATGATGAATGCGTTTAATGAAACGGTAACGTATCATACCACAATTGCAGATGCAGAATCTGGGAACAATCCAATTCTTGATCCAACCATGTATCCTAATGAGAGCCCAACACAAACAATTTATGTACGTGTTACAAAAACAGGTGATCCAGCAGATCCAGCAGATTTAGGAACAGGTTGCTATACCATTGTAACCTTTGATATTATTGTAAATCCATTACCGGATACACCGGCTTCAGTTGAAGATATCATAGCTTGTGATGATCCGTTTGATGGTGTTTATACGTTCGATTTAACGCAAAGAGAGTTGGATATTTTAGATGGTCAGAGCACCACTGATTTCAATGTAACATACTATACAACATTGGCAGCTGCAGAAGCTGGTACAGGAGGCATAGCGAATCCATCTGCATTTCCAAATACGGTAAATCCACAGGAGATATTTGTTAATATAGCTAATAGAACTACCGGTTGTGATATTGCTACTGTAAGTTTCTTTGTTATTGTTCAGGAAGCAGCTGTAGCAAATCCGGATAATAACCCATTAGACTTTGCATTATGTGATGATAATATGGAGTTTGATAACGACCCAACAAATGATTCTGTTGGTTTTGATTTAGTATCACAAAATCCTTTGGTGTTAGATGGTCAAAATCCAACAAACTTCACGGTTTCCTATTATACATCTCAAACAGATGCAGATTTGGCAACCAACGCAATAGATACGAGTGTGCCTTTTGAAAACACCGTGAATCCACAAGTTATTTATGTGCGTGTGGATAATGATACAACGGTTGATGATATTTGTTATGATACCACTACTATGACCCTTATGGTAGATCCTATTCCAGCGTTTACATTAGAAGATTCATATACATTATGTATTAATACAAATGGAAGTGAAGTTGTAAATAGTCCAATTTTAGATACAAATCTAGATCCTAGTCTGTATACATTTGAATGGACTGAAGCGGGCAATCCAACTACCATCATAGGAACAGATTCTAGTTATGCACCATCGATGGGTGGTACTTATACAGTACTGGTTACAGATATAAATAATTTGTGTCCAAGTATGTTAACAACAGAAGTTATAGTTAGTTCGCCACCAGTTTTAGTGGCAGAGGTAACAACACAAGCTTTTGCGGACAACCATGTTATTGTGGCTACGGCTTCAGGTGATGGTTCAGCAGTATTTGAGTTTAGTATTGATAATGGTCCATGGGTTAGCAATGAACCAAATACTAATACATATACCTTCACAAATGTCTCCATAGGCGAACATATTATTAAAGCCAGAGATATTAATGGTTGTGGAGAAGCAAGTGAAACCGTATTGGTATTAGATTATCCACTTTTCTTTACACCTAATAATGATGGTGATAATGACACCTGGCAAATTTCAGGTATAACCTCATTAGAAAATGTGAAAATCTATATATTTGATAGATATGGCAAATTAGTAAAACAATTAAATCCAAACGGACCAGGTTGGGATGGAAATTATAATGGACAACCATTACCATCAAGTGACTATTGGTTTAGTATAGATTATAAAGAGCCGTCTGACGAAGCTATGAAACAATTTAAAGCTCACTTTACCTTAAAGCGTTAGAACAACTAATTAACCAACCGTTAAAAAGGCTAAACTTTTATAGAAATATAATTGTTTAGCTTTTTTTTTAGGTCTGTTGTATAGTACCAAAAGAATCAATCTCGCGCATTGGTATCAACGTGATGTATAGAACATATATACATTTTAGGATGCTAAATTAGAATGGTATAATTATATCAGGATTTAATTAATAACCTGTATAGCTATTTCAGGACGGAGCTTTTATATAGCTAGTGTATGGATAATGTATGGATGATGTATGGATAGTATATAGATGATGTATGGAAAAATAGTATTTTCTTACAAATATAAAATCGTTACGCCTTTTAAAGATTGCTGAAAGTTTTGTGTTAGCCAACCTAGAACCCCCTATAAAGGGTATAATATTATAAACGAATTAATCCTAGCGATGTACTTAATAAAACTAAAGTTTTCAAATACGTGTATGTTTTGAATATCACAATTTATAATCGAATAATTTATACTTTATGTCATTCCACAAAAAAAAGCCTAATACATATATTAGGCTTTTTTTTGTAACTAAAGTATAACTTAATTAAAACGATTTTTACTTTATAAATTGAAACTTAATGTCAATGTTACATTGGAATTACGTCTGTCAATATTCGCTCGGTCAGTTAATCCTACGCTATATAATTGGGTCTCATTTGTTTGATTGGCTTGGTCGTACGTTAAGTCTAATTTAGTAGAATTTCCAAAGTTATAGCCTAAACCAAGAGAGTATCCCGATAAATCACCTTCAAACGAGCCATTTTTATAAGGGCTTTCTTCAAAACGATAACCAGCTCTTAAACTTAATCGGTTTAATTTATATTCGCCACCAACTTTATATGTAGATGCTGTCGTTAGTAAGTTACTCATTCTATTATTCTCCGATCTAAAATAAGGGTCAGATGAAGGCTTAAATTTAGTGCTACCGTAATCTCGTAACGAGTAATCAAAACTTATTAAACCAAAGTTTCCAAAAACATAGGCTAAACTACCTGTAAATTTCCCAGGGCTTTGCAACCTATAACTTGGATAGATATTAGTAATATACGGATTAACGACCTGTGAGACAGTGTCACCGCCGTCTTGTCTTACTGTGGAAACATATTGCGATGATTCCTCATTGATAGTAAACCAAGTTGGCGAGTTATAACTTAAACCAGCTCGTAAACTTTCAGTTACCTTATAAATAGTTCCTATTTGAAATGAAAACCCGGAACCTGTTGTGTAAATATTATTTTCAAAACGCACCCTATTTACCGTAGAGCCTACATTGTTATTGCTTTCATACAAGTACGTAGAGCGATCGTAATTTATAAAATGAGAATTTAAATTCAGTCCTAGATATAATTTTTCACCCAACTGTGCACCTGCATTAAATGTAAATTTCCCATTGTATCCGCGTGATGCATAACTGTACTCCTGGTAATACTCGCCCGGAGCAATGTTGGACGCGTAAATGGTATTATCATCATCGTTTGTTAAAGGTTCTAGAATATATGATTCATACCCTAAAAAAGCTTGTTGATTACCATAGCCGTAAGTACTACCTATTTCTCTATAGGCTTGAGAATAACTTTCATCTGGAAAAGCAGAAATTTCGTCAAGTCTTAAGCCATTGGCATAGCCTTCAAAATAGGAACCGATAGAGCGATTTTGGTTATTCCCAAAAGCAAACCAATTATTATCGTAGTCACTTATCTTATCATAAGCCGCGGCAATAGTGAACTTTTTCAAAATGGAGTTTGGGTTAGTAGTATTAAACACAAAAGCGGCTCCAGTCTGATTTAAATCAAAATTTGACTCGGTTGATTCGCTGTAACCATCATAAAAACTAGTTTTATTTTTGGTATATATATTAGATAAAGACATAGAGATATGTCCTGAAGTAAAAACAGCAGAACCTGCAGGGTTAATACTAATGGCACTCATGTCGCCACCTAAAGCACCGAATGCACCACTTAAAGCTCTATATCTTGCCGTCCCTTGAACATTATCTTGCGAGTATCGTAAGGCGTCAGAAATATCTTGAGCGTGGATTAAGGACATGCTCAAAAGGGCCATAGATAGTAGGAGTATCTTTTTCATATAACATTTTTTTTCTTTTTAATTATGGTTTACAGTCCACCACCACGTCTTCCGCCAGAACTTCGTACACCACCACCTGAACTACTGCGACTTCCGCCAGTGCTCATTGTAGGCGATGAAGATCTTCTAGGCGTACTAAAGGAATTATTGGTTCTTGGTTGGGTTGTTGTATTTGTTCTTACACGAGGTGTGTTATTTGTATTGGTACGAACACGAGGTGTGTTGTTAGTATTTGTTCTTACACGAGGTGTGTTATTCGTATTGGTACGAACACGAGGTGTGTTGTTAGTATTTGTTCTTACACGTGGTGTGTTGGCGTCCACTCGAGGTGTACGAGTGCGAACCTCATTATTGGAGCGCGTACTTCTAGGTGTTGAATATGTAGATTGCGTTCTGCTTCGTCTAGTAACGTCACCATTAGTGGTGCTTCTTCTGGCTTGCGCGTTATAAATACGATCAGAATCATAGTATCTAGAACTTGCATAACGTCTTGAATTGTTCGCATACACTGAACCTCTTCTTCCATTTACATAGGCTACATTATTTCTGTAGTAATAACCACCTCCGTAATAAGGCGGATAGTAACCACCGTAATAAGGGGGGTAATATCCACCATAATAAGGTGGGTAATAACCATAGCCACCGCCGTACCAAGGACTGTAATATCCGCCATAGCCCCAGCTACCATAACCATAACCATAACCAAAACCAAAACCAAAACCAAAAGGAGAATAGTATGGACTGTAAAAACCACCGCTATTATAAATATTAACGGAAACACTAGAGGACTCTTGACCCCAACCAGCGTATGATTCTCGTTCAACTTCTAATGAATCATTTTCTACATATTCGCCTTCATAATCATCTACATCTGTAAAAACTTCATTTTCAGAATATAATTCTAATTCAGAAGATTTTTCTTTAAAATAATTTTCATAATACGTACTGCTAGCATTATTAGCTTCTACGTAAGTTTCTGGTTCAACGGAACTGGAACTGTAAATTCCATCACTATCGTCCACTTGTTGGTAGGTACCACAAGCCGTCACTAAAAGCAAGCTGCTTAAAATAGCTATTGTGGGTATTTTTTCTGTAAAGTAGTTTTTAAAGGACATATCTCTTAATTTTATTGTTGAACATAACAAAAATAGTTAGTTTTGCGAAACTATTCTTATATTTAACATAGTCGCAATATTTGTGCCAAAATCCTGTATATGAGCAAAAAACTTACAAGTAGAGAAGAAGACTACTCCAAATGGTACAACGAATTAGTTGTTAAGGCGGACTTAGCAGAGAATTCAGCCGTACGTGGTTGTATGGTAATTAAACCTTATGGGTTTGCTATCTGGGAAAAGATTCAAGCCGAATTAGACCGAATGTTCAAAGAAACGGGTCACCAGAACGCTTACTTTCCCTTATTTATTCCTAAAAGTTTGTTTGAAGCCGAAGAGAAAAATGCCGAAGGGTTTGCTAAAGAATGTGCCATTGTTACTCATTATAGATTGCAAAACGATCCAGATAAACCAGGGAAACTCCGTGTTGATCCAGAAGCAAAACTAGAGGAGGAGCTTATTGTAAGACCGACTAGTGAAGCTATTATTTGGAATACCTACAAGGGTTGGATTCAATCCTATAGAGATTTGCCAATTCTTGTAAATCAATGGGCCAACGTTGTACGTTGGGAAATGCGTACACGTCTCTTTTTAAGAACAGCCGAATTTTTATGGCAAGAAGGACATACAGCGCACGCAACAGAGGCGGAAGCAATTAAGGAAGCAGAATTAATGAATAATGTCTATGCAACCTTTGTTGAGAATTTTATGGCTATACCAGTTATAAAAGGTATTAAAACCGATAGCGAACGTTTTGCAGGTGCAGTTGAAACCTATTGTATTGAAGCTTTAATGCAAGATGGGAAAGCTTTACAAGCGGGAACATCTCACTTTCTAGGACAGAATTTCGCAAAAGCGTTTGATGTTAAATTTGCAACTAAAGAAGGAAAGCAAGAATATGTTTGGGCAACATCTTGGGGTGTGTCAACCCGATTAATGGGGGCGCTAATTATGACGCATAGTGACGACCATGGTTTAGTTTTACCACCTAACTTAGCGCCAAATCAAGTCGTAATTGTACCAATTTATAAAACGGATGAGCAATTAGAAGAAATTACAACACTCGTTAATGTAATTATGGGTGAATTGCGCTCAAAACGTATTACCGTTAAGTTTGATGATAGAACAACCTTTAGACCAGGCGCTAAATTTGCACAGCACGAATTGCAAGGTGTACCATTACGTATAGCTATTGGGCCAAAAGATCTTGAAAATGGAACTGTGGAGCTAGCCAGACGTGATACCTTAACTAAAGAAGTAATTGCTATAGATAATCTAACGGCTACTGTAGAAGGTTTAATGGAAGAAATCCAAACGGCATTATATACAAAAGCATTAAATTATAGAGATTCACATATCACAGAAGTAGAAGATTTTGAAACGTTCAAAACTATTTTAGAAACAAAAGGCGGATTTATTTCGGCTCATTGGGATGGTACAGAAGAAACCGAAGCAAAAATAAAAGAAATTACAAAAGCTACCATTCGATGTATTCCTATGGAAGTTGACACGCAAAGTGGTGATTGTGTGTACTCTGGTAAGCCATCCAAACGACGTGTGCTGTTTGCAAAAGCGTACTAATTGAAAATATTTTTAAAAAAGTTCAAATAGTTGTTGCAACATTTAAAAATAGTTGTATTTTTGCATCCGCAATGGAAACATTGTGAGTTATTTTGTCAAACAAAAGGCTTGCAAGTTTAAATATAAAAATTTATATTTGCACACTCAAAAACAAAATGGCCCGTTCGTCTATCGGCTAGGACGCATGGTTTTCATCCATGTAAGAGGGGTTCGATTCCCCTACGGGCTACAATTTTTAATAAGAAAAGAAACAAATGGCAAATCACAAGTCAGCGTTAAAGAGAATTAGAAGTAACGAATCTAAACGTTTAGTTAATAAATATAAGCATAAGACAACGCGTAATGCAATTAAAAAATTGCGTGACACGACTGATAAGAAGCAAGCTCAAGAATTGTTTGTTGATGTATCGTCTATGATTGATAAATTAGCGAAGAAAAATATTATACATGCTAATAAAGCTGCCAACTTAAAGTCTGGTTTAGCTATGCATATAGCTTCTTTATAAGTAAAGAGGAAAAGTTCATATATTAAAAGCTTCTCTTCGTGAGAAGCTTTTTTTATGGTGAAAATTTAAAGTTGAAAAGTTAAATCCAGTTTTGTTTATAAATAAAAATGCCTTGAGAATTTCTCAAGGCATTTTTTAGTATTATTCAGTAATGCAGATTTTAACCATTCATAGAGATTAAAAACTCCTCATTATTTTTAGTTTGTTTAAAACGTTCGTTGATAAACTCCATAGCTTCAACAGGATTCATATCTGCTAAGTATTTACGCATTACCCACATTCTTTGTATTGTTGTTTCGTCTAATAAAATATCATCACGACGCGTGCTTGAAGATGTTAAATCAATGGCAGGGAAAATACGACGATTCGATATTTTTCTATCTAATTGTAGCTCCATATTACCAGTACCTTTAAATTCTTCAAAGATAACTTCATCCATTTTAGATCCTGTTTCTGTTAATGCCGTAGCAATTATCGTTAATGACCCACCATTTTCAATATTTCGAGCCGCACCAAAGAAACGTTTTGGTTTGTGTAGCGCATTAGCATCCACACCACCACTTAATATTTTACCAGATGCTGGTTGTACCGAGTTGTAGGCTCGAGCTAAACGTGTAATGGAATCTAATAAAATAACCACATCATGTCCGCATTCTACCAAACGTTTTGCTTTTTCTAAAACAATGTTAGCAATTTTTACGTGTTCATGCGCTTCTTTATCAAAGGTAGAGGCAATAACTTCTCCGCGAACATTGCGTTGCATGTCTGTTACTTCTTCTGGACGTTCATCAATTAAAAGAATCATTTGGTAAACCTCTGGGTGATTGGCTGCAATGGCATTTGCCACGTCCTTTAATAACATGGTTTTACCAGTCTTAGGTTGTGATACAATCATACCACGTTGACCTTTTCCAATAGGCGAAAACAAATCCATGATTCGTGTTGAAATGGTACTTTGCTTTTCTGCTATATTAAATTTTTCTTGCGGAAATAGCGGTGTTAAATGCTCAAAAGAAACGCGGTCTCTTACCACTTCAGGACTTTGACCATTAATGCGAATAACTTTTATAAGTGGAAAATATTTTTCACCCTCTTTTGGAGGTCTTACATTTCCTAAAACCGTATCTCCTACTTTTAAACCAAATAAACGAATTTGCGATTGGGATACATAAATATCATCAGGAGAGGATAAATAGTTGTAATCGGATGACCGTAAAAAACCGTAACCATCTTGCATAATGTCTAAAACACCTTCACTTTCTATAATAGCATCAAACTCAAAGTCGGGTTCTCTGTAGCGATTCCGTGTATCTTTATTACCGTTATTCTTTTTGTCGTGTTTCTGGTTTTGAGTCCGATTATCCTTTTGCTTATCATCGCGCGTATTGCCATTTTTGTCATCACGTTTCTGTGGCTGATTTGACTTTGGTCTCGGGTTAGGTTTGTTTTGTTTTTGAGGCGTTTTAGACTTTTCTGGAGCAGGTTTTTGTGTGCTGCTTTCTTTTGTACTGTCCTTACTAGAATCTTTTACACTGTTTTGAGCCGTAGGTTCTTTTGTACGTTCTGCACTAGGTTTGTTTTCGCGAGCAGGTTTCTGTACGCGTTTTCTAGGTGCTTTTTCAACAGGTTTTTCTGTTGGGCTTTCCGATTTTTTTTCAGAAGGAACAACTTCTTTTACCGCTTTTGGGTTGGCGGCTTGTTGGTCTAAAATTTGATAAACTAAATCTAATTTTTTTAATGAACGATATTTTGGAACGTTCAGTTTTTGAGCTATTTCCTGTAATTCAGGTAGCTTCATTGCTTTTAATTGAGATATTTCAAACATTGATGTTGAATTGAATGTTTTATTTTAATGTTGTTAAGTTGAATGATTCCGAAGAAAAATTGATCTTATTTTTTTGAAGAATTAATGCCTTACAACTCTGATAGTTGCAAATCATTACTGCAATTATACAACTTTATTTTCTTTTTTTTAGTTTAATTTTAAAAGAAACTGCTATTTTTGCTCTGGATAAATTAGATAATTAATGCTTCAAAGAATTCAAACTTTATATTTATTATTGGCTGCTGTAGTTTCAGGTGGTTTAATTGGTGTGTTTGAATTATGGACCACGCCAGAAGATGTAAAAGTGTTTGCAATGGATATTAATTATATTGTAATTATGTTTATTGTATCGGCAGCATTATCACTTATCTCCATAACAAGATTTAAAAGTAGGAAGTCGCAATTTATGTTGGGACGACTGAACATCATATTAAACTTTATTTTACTAGGATTATTTGTGTATCTGTCTCTAAACTTATCTGGAGAAACGGTTGTTTCTGAGAAGGGTATTGGGATTTTTCTTCCAATTGTTTCTATCGTGTTATTAGCGTTAGCTAATAAGGCCATCAAAAAGGATGAAGATCTTGTAAAATCTGTAGATCGATTACGATAAACCTTTCATCTTAGTAGTATTAGTGCGTGAGCCCAAGGTGAAGATCTTGGGCTTTTTTATTTCTTAAATTCAATCACCTCTAAATTTTCAATTTTTTTCCCATCAATTGTAAAACGTAACATGGTTCGTACTTGATGAAAACCGTGTTTGCCTATGGCACCAGGATTCATATGTATTAAATTGAGTTTTTTGTCTGGCATGACTTTTAAAATATGCGAGTGACCTGAAATAAAAATACGTGGCGGATTTTCCTTGATCATCTCCCGAATCCTAACATTGTATTTATTCGGATAACCACCAATATGGGTTATCCAAACATCAACCTCTTCGCACATAAAGCGGTTGTCTAATGGGAATTCCATTCGGGCTTTTTCATCATCTATATTGCCATACACGGCTTTTAATGGTTTTAACGCTTTAATAGCATCGGTAACTTTTAAGTCGCCAATATCACCAGCATGCCAAACTTCATCTGCTTGTTTTACGTATTTTAAAACGTCATCATCCATATAACTGTGGGTATCGGAAAGTAGGAGTATTTTTGTCATGCTTACTTCCCAGAATATGGGAGTCTCTTTTAATTTAACTTTTATTTGAAATTTCAAGAACGATTAAAATTCTATCTTTGCGTTTTACAAAAATAGCATAAACCATTGAGATATTTTATAGCGCTTTCATATAACGGAAAAGATTACCATGGCTGGCAAAATCAGCCTAATGCTATTTCAGTTCAAGAGGTTATTGAAAAAGCGTTGTCTACATTATTAGGACAAGAAACACCTATTGTGGGAGCCGGAAGAACCGATGCAGGAGTGCATGCCAAAAACATGTTCGCGCATTTTGATACAGATGTTGTTTTTGAAAACGAGAATCTGTGTTACAGACTCAATGCGTTATTGCCTAAAGATGTAGCTATTCAGCATATATTTCCTGTAGCACCGGACGCGCATGCGCGTTTTCATGCTACAAGTAGAACCTATTTATATAGAATAGCTTTAGAGAAAAACGCTTTTAATTTTGAAAGCGCCTATTTTATAAAGCAAAAATTGGATATTCCAAAGATGCAAGCAGCGGCCGAAAGTTTATTAAACTATAAAGATTTTCAATGCTTTTCCAAAACAAATACCGATGTAAAGACGTATAATTGTACTATTATGAATGTGCATTTTGAACAGGTAGACGATGAATTACACTTTACCATTCAAGCCGATCGGTTTTTGCGTAATATGGTTCGGGCCATTGTTGGCACTTTAATAAATATTGGGTTGGGAAAAATTAATGAATCCGACCTACACACTATTATTCAATCTAAAAACAGACAAGAAGCAGGCTATTCCGTTCCAGCTCACGGTTTGTATTTAATTCATATTTCGTATCCAGAGACGATAAAAAATGGCAACTAAAACAGATAATAAATTATTAGATACCAATCTCCTTAAAAAGCTTGTGAAGTTCATGAAACCTTACAACAAGGTTTTTGTAGGTGTTCTTTTTGTGGTTATTTTATTAGCACTTCTAAGTGCTGCAAGACCATATATTTTACAGCAAGCTATTGATAATAATATAGCCACGAAAACCTTGGAAGGGTTTCTGCCTTATATTCTATTAATGGCAGCTTTATTATTGTTTGAAGTTATTAGTCAGTTGCTGTTTATATTTTATGCTAGCTGGTTAGGGCAAACTGTTGTTAAGGATATTCGGGTAACGCTATTTAACCACATGCTTCGTTTTAAAATGAAGTATTATGACAACTCGTCGGTAGGTGTTTTAATTACAAGAGCCGTAACGGATATGGAGCGAATTGCGGCTATTTTTGGCGAAGGTTTATTTATGATTTTCCGTGATTTGTTAACCATGATAGTCGTTTCAGCTGTAATGGTGTATATGAATTGGCAGTTGAGTATTATTGTGTTTTTAATGCTGCCTTTGGTTTTATATGCCACACGAATTTTTCAGAAGTATATGAAAAAGGCTTTTGAGGAAGTGCGTACGGAAGTTTCCAACCTAAACTCTTTTGTTCAAGAGCGTGTTACAGGTATGAAAATTTTACAGCTATTTACGCGAGAAGACACAGAATATAAAAACTTCAAAATAATAAATGAGCGTCATAAACAAGGTTGGCTAAAAACCGTTTGGTATAACTCTATATTTTTTCCAATTGCCGAATTATCATCATCTATTACCATAGGTTTAATAGCCTGGTATGGTGGTTTAAATGCCGTTGTGGATGATACCGCAACATTAGGAGATTTAACAGCATTTATCATGATGATTCCTATGTTATTTAGGCCATTGCGCCAAATAGCTGATAAATTTAATACACTACAAATGGGGATGGTTGCTGCCAATCGTGTGTTTAAAGTTTTAGAAACCACCTCGCAAATTGATGACACAGGAACGCAAGTTGCCGCTCATTTTAAAGGCGATATTCAATTTGAAAAGGTGCACTTTAGTTATGTTTCAGATGAAGAAGTGCTTAAAGGAATTTCTTTAAATGTAAAAGCAGGAGATACCATTGCTATTGTTGGAGCAACAGGAGCTGGAAAGTCAACCATTATCAATCTATTAAATCGCTTTTATGAGATAAACAAAGGCGTTATTAAAGTTGATGGTACCGATATAAAAGAATTCACATTAGCGTCTTTAAGACAACAAATTGCCGTGGTTTTACAGGATGTATTTTTGTTTGCGGATACTATTTTGAGCAACATTACTTTAAATAATCCAAGTATTACAGAAGATGATGTCATTGAAGCCGCTAAAGCAATCGGGATTCACGAATTTATTATGACCTTACCTAATGGGTACCATTATAACGTGAAGGAACGTGGCGCTATGTTATCATCGGGGCAGCGCCAACTGATTTCGTTTTTACGGGCCTATGTAACCAATCCGAGTATATTGGTTCTGGATGAGGCTACATCGTCTGTAGATTCTTATTCTGAACAACTAATTCAAAATGCGACTGATAAAATAACCAAAAACAGAACATCCATTGTTATTGCACATCGTTTGGCAACAATTAAAAAAGCAGATCAAATTATTGTTATGGACGCTGGAAAAATTGTAGAACAAGGAACGCATTCTGAACTTTTAGAAAAAGAGAATGGGTATTACAAAAATTTACACGACGTCCAATTTGCTAAAGAAGAAGAGGTAGCTTAATTCTGAATTATGTTAAGTCTTTTCTAATCAATTCAATTAATTCATCCGTGTCTTCAAACCTAATAAACTCACCATCCTTAAAATAGGCAATTTGACCCGTTTCTTCGCTAACAGCTAATGCTAAAGCATCTGTTTTTTCAGTAATTCCTACTGCAGCTCTGTGACGTAAACCAAAACGACTTGGTAAAATTTTATCATTGTTTACCGGTAAAATAACACGAGTGGCTTTAACAATATTATTCGAAATAATAATAGCACCATCATGAAGCGGACTATTTTTAAAAAAAATACTTTCTATAATAGGTTGCGTTACCGTAATATTCATAGCATCACCTGTGGTAGTCAGGAAATCCAAATTATTATTGTGTTCTAAAACAATTAAAGCTCCCGTTTTAGACGAACTCATTTTAATACAGGCCGAAATAATAGTTTCCACATCCGTTTCATTTTCAGTTTCCGTTTTTAAAAACTTAAATTGCTTAAAAAATTTCCCGCGTTTACTGAAATTAGTGGACCCTACCATAAGTAAAAACTTTCTAATTTCCTGTTGGAAAACGACTATTAAAGCAATTAGTCCAACACTCATAAAACCACCCAAAATCTTGCTTAACATTTTCATTTGTAAGGTTTCAGTAACCAAAAAAATGAGGTAGATTATAACAATACCAATAAAAATGTTGATAGCAACTGTGCCTTTTACCAATTTATAAACGTAGTAGAGTAGTGCTGCTACAAGAACAACATCTATAATATCTATAACGGTAAATTTTAATAGGTCGTCAAAAATTTCCAAAGGCTCGTGTTTTTGTAAATGTAAGAATTATAGATTAATAAATAAATTCATTGTTATCAACTATCAAATCTTCGGAAGTCACTGAAATCAAAGCCGATTTCAAACTAATATAATCTTGAAATGTTAAAGATTCAGATAGATGAAGAACGACTGGTTTTGATTTGAAAAGTGAATCCGTTTGCAAATCAGAAACCAATTCCTGTAAATTTCGTGTTTGTTCAGAATCTGCAAGCTTGATAAGTTTTAAAGATTCTATTTGAAGGTTTATACTAGACGTTTTCAAATCATTAAAAGCTTTTTTTGTGGAAGCTACTGAATCTTTTAAATGATAATAAACATCTGTAAATTCTATAAAACCTAGATTTTTAATACGCGTATCATTACAGGAATAATAATTTTTGGCATCTTCGTTTTTATGTAATTCAGAACCGCGTTTTTTGTTTTGAAGAAATTGAATTTCGGGAATCAGTTGTTTTAAAGTCAATCGCTTATCCACATTTACTAGCCAATTCGTGGAAATGATTAAATTTTTTCTATTTAGCTCTACCCCATTTACAG
This sequence comes from Bizionia sp., assembly GCF_048259285.1. Lineage (NCBI taxonomy): Bacteria > Pseudomonadati > Bacteroidota > Flavobacteriia > Flavobacteriales > Flavobacteriaceae > Bizionia > Bizionia sp. Next base: position 89,462 of record NZ_JBLXHU010000004.1, read on the forward strand.
CCGTAGAATCGTAAAATAAATATGCTGGAGACACATCCAAAACCTCATGAACGTGGGCTTGTTGTACTTCAGGGAGTAAAATAACCTTGTCAGAACTACAAGCAACGACAAGTAAAGGGATTAAAAATTTAAAATATTTCATAAGTTTAATTCAATTCATTTGTTAGTTTAATGCATTCCATGGCTTCTTTTACATCATGAACCCGAAGGATGTTGGCGCCTTTTTGCAAGGCAATTGTATGCAACACAGTTGTACCATTCAAGGCGTTGTTGGCCGTGCTTTCTAATGTTTTATATATCATAGACTTTCTTGAAACACCTACTAATAGGAGTTTTTCAAGCATTTTAAAATGTTCTAAATGATTTAAAAGCGTAAAGTTTTGTTCCCGTGTTTTAGCAAAACCAAAACCAGGATCGATTATAATATCTGTAATTTGATGTTTTTTTGCCGCGGATACACGTTCAGAAAAATAAAATAATATGTTTTTTACAAGTGCCTCGTATTCCGTTAAGGTTTGCATAGTTTGTGGTGTGCCACGCATGTGCATCATAATGTAAGGAACTTGCAGTTTACCCACAACTTCCAGCATTTGATTATCCAACTTACCAGCCGAAATATCATTTATCATAACAGCTCCTGCTGAAATACTTGCCATAGCAACTTCACTCCGAAAGGTATCAACAGATAGTAAAACGTTTGGAAATTCAGTAACAAGGGCTTGAATTACTGGAATTATCCTTTTTAACTCTTCCGTTTCACTTACAAAACTAGCATTTGGTTTAGAACTATAGGCACCAACATCAATAAAGGTTGCGCCTTGGTGAAGCATCGTTTCCACTTGAGAAAACACCTCGTGTTCGTTTTTATATTTTCCACCATCAAAGAAAGAGTCTGGTGTTAAATTCAGTATTCCCATGACTTTTGGTGTAGCTAAATCAATTAGGTTTCCTTGGCAGTTAATGGTCATATCAGGGTATCTGGTTTATAGTTTGAAAGTGGTATCTTCCCACAATCAATTTCAAAAGTCAAGCACAAAATTAAGATATTCAGACTAAAATTGATGGGTATTTATGTCAAAATAAAAACAATCATCATTCAACTTTGAACTTTAAACAATTTAAGCGAAATTTACACAAAATTCAATAGTACACATGCCAAATACATCACAAGAATATGATGCTGTAATTTCTATTTGCAGAAACCTTTTCGAGAAAAAAATGTCAGATTATGGTAGCGCATGGCGTATTTTACGTTTGCCATCACTAACCGATCAGATTTTTATAAAAGCGCAACGCATTCGCGGTTTACAGCAAAATGCTGTTCAGAAAGTGGATGAAGGCGAAGTGAGTGAATTTATAGGCATTGTAAATTACTGTGTAATGGCATTGATTCAGATTGAAAAAGGTGTGGTAGAACAACCTGATTTAGATACGGAAGAGGCCGTAAAATTATACACAGAAAAAGTGGCTCTTACCAAACAACTTATGATGGATAAAAATCATGATTATGGTGAAGCTTGGCGTGATATGCGGGTGAGTAGTTTAACAGATTTAATCCTTCAAAAACTATTACGCGTTAAACAAATTGAAAACAACCAAGGAAAAACATTAGTAAGTGAAGGCATTGACGCTAATTATCAAGATATGATTAATTATGCCGTTTTTGCTATGATTCATTTGGGCGTAGCCAAAAATTAATTATAACACCTAATTAGGTTTAAAATAGCAAAAATTTCACCATCCTGTTCATATACAGGGAATTTAAATTTTTAGTATCATGAAATACATTGTAGCATTTAGTCGGATATTTGTAGGCGTACTTTTTATCATTTCAGGTTTCATTAAACTGAATGATCCACTTGGGTTTTCATATAAATTGCATGAATATTTTGGCGAAGGTGTTTTAAATCTCCCTTTTTTAGAACCTTACGCATTAATTATTTCAATTCTTGTAGTTGTTTTTGAAGTCGTTTTAGGCGTTTTCTTACTCATTGGTTACAAACCTAAATTTACAATTTATAGTTTATTGGCTATGATTGTGTTTTTTACATTTCTAACATTTTATTCCGCATATTTTGATAAAGTTAAAGACTGTGGTTGTTTTGGCGATGCCTTAAAATTAACGCCATGGGAGAGTTTTACTAAAGATGTGGTGTTGCTAGTCTTTATTTTAATTTTATTAGTTGGCATCAAATACATTAAGCCGCTATTTGGAAGACCCGTTATAACAACCGCCATTGCTTTATTGAGCTTCTTGGCCTCTTTATCATTTGCTTATTATGTTTTAATGCATTTGCCGGCAATAGATTTCAGAGCCTATAAGGTTGGGGCTAATATTCAAGAAGGCATGACGGTTCCTGAAAATGCGGCAAAACCTGTTCAAGAATTTACTTGGACATTTAACGTAAATGGAGCCGAAGAAATATTTGTAACCGACGGAAGTTACCCATCTGTGGATGGCGAGTATGTTGGTGTAGAATCCAAAGTAATTGATCCAGGGTATGAGCCTCCTGTTGTCGATTTTTCAATAGAAACAGAAGATGAAGATCTTACAGAGTACTATTTAGAAAAAGACAAGCTCATCATGATTGTCATGTATAATTTGGCAACTGCCGAACCGGACGGTGTAGCTAAATTGAAAGCTTTTTCAGATAAAGCCCTTAAAAATGGCTATACAGTAATTGGTTTATCAGCATCTGGAGCGGCTGAAAAAGAGCAGTTTAAAGCGTCACATAAATTAAATTTCGATTTTTATTTATGTGATGAAAAAGCGTTAAAAACAGTTGTTCGAGCTAGCCCTGGTATTGTTAAATTAGAAAAAGGAACCGTTGTTCAAAAAGCACATTGGAATGATATTGAGAAAATAAAACTGTAAGGATAAACACTAATAAAATAAAGAGATTTAATTCTGATAAGCTACCTATTACATAAAATCATGTATGCATTACTGACGCTTTTCGGGGTGGTAACAGTTATATTTTTATTGTTTAATGTATTGCCTGGTGATCCCGCTAAAATGATGCTAGGTCAAAACCAATCAGCTGAACAGGTAGAAGCCGTCCGTCAGAAATACGGTTTTGATAAACCCAAAACCACTCAATATTTTTATTACCTTAACGATTTATTGCCTATATCATTTCACGCTAAAAATGAAGCGGATTATACCTTTTTAAAACCCGGAAAGTATGCAGCAACGCCTTTGTTTTCTGTTGGCAATACAACAATCGTTTTAAAACTTCCCTATTTACGGGAATCCTTTACCAAGCAAGGTAAACGCGTCTCTGAAGTGATTGGAGAAACCTTACCAAATACAGCTATATTGGCCGTATCCGCCATAACTATTGCTTTGTTTTTAGGGCTTATTCTTGGTGTGGTTTCGGCTATTTACAAGGATACATGGTTGGATAAAGGCATTCAAATTGTGAGTACCGTAGGAATGAGTGTGCCTTCATTTTTTAGTGCTATTCTATTCGCTTGGTTTTTCGGATTCGTATTACATAAATATACCAAATTGGAAATGACAGGCAGTCTTTATGAATTAGATGATTATGGACAAGCCATGCATATTCAATGGAAAAATTTAATACTTCCAGCTATAGTTTTGGGAATTCGGCCGTTAGCAGTGGTTATTCAGCTCATGCGAAATTCACTGTTGGAGGTGTATAATCAAGATTTTATTCGCACAGCAAGAGCAAAAGGCTTAAGCGAATATCAAATTATTAGAAAACATGCCGTTAAAAATGCCTTGAATCCTGTAGTTACCGCCATTTCTGGATGGTTTGCATCTATGTTGGCTGGTGCTGTTTTTGTAGAATATATTTTTGGTTGGAATGGTCTCGGTAAAGAAATTGTAAATGCTTTAAATACACTGGACTTGCCGGTTATAATGGGTTCTGTATTGATAATTGCGGTAATCTTCATAATTATCAATATTTTTGTCGATATTATTTATACGTGGTTGGATCCAAAAGTAGCGTTGGAATAGAATCCCTGTGAAAACAAGAACTTTATAAAATCATGCTTAAACTAAAGTCAAGCAGCACCCCAGTCAAATATATTATTTAAAAGAAGCATAATGCATTAAAAAAATAGGAATATGAGAAAACAAATAGTTGCCGGAAATTGGAAAATGAATAATGATTTGTCGCAAACCGAATTGTTAATTACCAATTTAAAAAGACAGGTAAAAACCTCTGAAGCAGAAATGATGATAGCACCATCCTTTACCAATTTATGGTCTGCTTTTGAATCGCTTCGGGAATATGATGTTGAAGTTGTTGCTCAAAACATGCACTTTGCAGAAAGTGGTGCCTATACAGGAGAGGTAAGTGCGGGTATGTTGAAAAGCGTTGGTATACAAACGGTAATTTTAGGCCATAGTGAGCGTCGTGCGTATTTTAATGAAACCGATGATTTATTAGCTAAAAAAGTTGATGCTGCTTTAAAAAATGATATGCGTGTAATTTTTTGTTTCGGGGAAGAATTAGCAGATAGAAAGTCTAATAATCATGAAACGGTTGTTGAAAACCAAATCAAGAATGGGCTGTTTCATTTGGAAGCAGATGCTTTTAAAACTATTGTCTTAGCTTACGAACCCGTTTGGGCAATAGGAACTGGCGAAACCGCTAGTCCGGAACAAGCACAGGATATGCATGCATTTATCAGAAAAACTTTAACCAATAAATATGGACAAAGCGTAGCGGAATCAGTTTCCATATTATACGGTGGAAGCGTGAAACCTAATAATGCGCAGGAAATATTTTCCAAACCAGATGTAGATGGTGGCCTCATTGGTGGAGCAGCATTGAATGCCGACGATTTTATGGCTATTGTTAATGCATTTTAAGTAAAAATATATGTCAAATACAATTTATATAGGTTACGATTTTACCGTAACCCCATTGCAACCAGCTGTTGAAATTTTAATAGCCGAACTAGGCTATGCCGGTTTTGAGAGTTTTGTGGAAACAGAAACAGGCGTTACGGCTTACATTCAGAAAGACGAATGGCGAAGCGATATTTTAGAAGATATTCAAATTTTAGATTCCGATGAATTTGAAATAACATTCGAATTCAACGAAATAGAACAAGTAAATTGGAATGCCGAATGGGAGCGAAATTTCAATCCAATTATTGTGGATGATGTCTGTGCAGTTCGTGCCCCTTTCCATGAAAAGTTCGATACGAAATACGATATTATTATCGAACCCAAAATGAGTTTTGGAACAGGACATCATGAAACCACCCACATGATGATTCAGCATATTCTTAAAAATGATTTTACGGATAAAACCGTTTTAGATATGGGCTGTGGAACTGGTGTTTTGGCTATTTTAGCCGAAATGAAAGGCGCCAAAAAACTGGAAGCTATAGATATTGACAACTGGTGTTATTTAAATAGTGTGGAAAATGTGGAGCGTAACAACTGCCATAAAATTTCCGTATACGAAGGCGATGTTAGCTTGCTTAAAAATAAAGCTTACGATATAATTATTGCGAATATCAATAGAAACATATTGCTTCAGGACATTCCAGAATATGCTACTTGCCTAAATGCGAAAGGTTTGTTATTTTTAAGTGGATTTTATTTTGATGATATTCCGGTCATTGAAGAACTTTGTAATAAAATGAACCTTAAACGCGTTGATACATTACAACGTAACGATTGGGTTGCTTTAAAATTCGAAAAAGAATAACCGTTAATTGAAGCTGGCTTCAAATAACGATAAATTTAAAAATTATGAGTACCAAAGAACAAACATTAGAAGATGTTCTCCTTAAAGAAGAGGTTTTAAAGGAAAACGAAATTATTCTTTATAATGATGATGTTAATACCTTTGATCACGTTATAAATACTTTAATTTACGCCTGTGATCATACAGCCGAACAAGCCGAACAATGTTCTATTTTAGTGCATTATAAAGGACAGTGCACGGTAAAAACAGGTTCTTATAAAGAGCTAGAACCACGATGCTCAATGCTTTTAGAAGCAGGTTTGAGTGCGGAGTTAATTTAAAAAAGGTACCCAAATTTATTTGGGTACCTCATTTAAGGAAATCCACTTGATTAAGTGTTAATCCTCCGATTAATAGCATAATAAATATCAAAAATAATTAGCTAAAAAACTATGATTTTTATCAGTATTCAAAATGTTTCTTGGTAGTTATTAAGTCTTCTTTTATTTTCTTCAATCACAATAACGGAACGTTTTGGTCATTTTTCGGTAGGCCATAAGCGGTTTTTCAAAAAGAAAAGGCTTTACAAATAGAAGTTATTGTAGGTGTTTTTTTTTTAATGTATCCAAACTGATTTATATCATATATAAAACCGTTTTAAAGCTTTAAATTTAAAGATAAAGACCTTTGTTTATGAATATCAATCAAATAAGAAATTTAGAATTTTTTCAAAACCTTGGAAAGTTGTTTTATGCTGTAGCTTTTGCCGATAAAAACATCGTTAAAGAAGAGTTTGGTACTTTAGTTTCATGTTTAGATGATTCGAGCTTCAGTCATATTTTTTTAGAAACAGAATTTAAATACCACGTTATATCAATATTTAATACATTGTATTTAGAACAAAGCGATGCACAAAAGTGCTTTGATGAATTTTTAGATTATAAAAAGCAGAATAATAACCTATTCTCAAAACCTATCAATGAAGCTATATTAAAAATGGCGAGTAAACTAGCCGCTAGTTTTTCTGGTCAAAACAAATCCGAGCTTATTATGCTTGCAAATTTGAGTATTGAATTAAAAAAAGGGAACTAATAAATTCGGTATTTAACTTTAAAATTGATTTGAATACTTAAAACATGGATTATACGGTGTAATGGTTTCAAATTCAGAAGTGTATTAAAAAAAATTAAGTTTTTTAAATTGCTGCGCATTAATGAAGCTCCGCTCAAAACATGCTTAAAACAAAAAAAACGCTCAAGCTAGCTTGGCGTTTTTTTTCTTATTTAAGTAATTTTCGTGACCTCGACTGGATTCAAACCAGTAACCTCTTGAGCCGTAATCAAGTATATAGCTATTTGTTAGTTACTCAAAATATAGCTGATTATTGATATTATATAGCATTAACGTGGTTTTTGCTGTTATGTGTTAATATCTATTATATGTTTAGTAATGTATTTTTTCTGCAAATATTCTGCAAATGTTTATATTTGCAGAAACGGTATTACTATGAACAAAAAAATAGATGACTATAAAATTTCGATTAAGCTAGATGTCAGAAGGAAAAAAGCTAATAAAACTTATCCTGTTAAATTGCGAGTATATGGAAAGCAGACAAAAAAAGAAAAATGGTATTCTTTAGATGTTGACTTAACCGAAGATAAATTTGAAACTATTTGGGTAAACGGTAATAGTAATAAGTTACGTGGTTCTAATAAAGAGGTTTATACAAAGCTTCAAGCTTATCTATCAAGAGCAGAAAATGAAGCAAGGGAAATGACTGTTTTTGATTTTGATAAATTTGAAACTAAATTTTTCCGTAAATCGTCAGATAAAAATAATGTGAAGTATCATTTTGATCTTGTGATTAGCAAAAACATGAAAAATGATAAAATTGGAACAGCTGAAAGTTATAAATACACTTTTAATTCTTTGGCTGAATTTAGCAAGACTAAAAAGAAATGTCAAGGTGAAAAGCTAACTTTTAATCATATTACTGTTGATTGGTTAAAAGATTATGAGAAAACGATGCTACTGCAAGGTAAAAGTATAACCACTATTGGGATTTACACACGAACATTAAGAGTGATCTTTAATAATGCCATTGATGAAGGCGATATAATTAATGATATTTACCCTTTTGGCAAGAAGAAATATAGCATACCTAAATCCAAGAAGGTAAAAAAGGCTTTAAACTCAACGCAGCTTAAAACGTTATTTAATGCTAAAGCTGAAAACGATAATGAACAACTGGCTAAAGATTTTTGGTTTTTTAGTTATTCATGCAACGGTATGAATTTTAAAGATATGGCTTTGTTGAAATATTCAGACATAAAAAAAGACAGATTCTCATATTTTAGGGCAAAAACATTTGACAAGACTGCCGAAAAAACTGAAATAATAATATATTTGACCGACTTCACGAATGGTATTATATCCCGATACGGTAATAAAATTAAAAATGATTTTGTTTTTAACATCATATCTAAAAATGATACAAGTGAAACGCAATACAAGAAAATTAAAAACTTCACACGCTTGGTTAACGACCACTTAAAGAGACTAGCTAAAAGAAACAATTTACCAAGCGATATTTCGACGTACTGGGCAAGACATTCGTTCGCTACTAATTCAATGCGTAAAGGTGTTAGTATAGAGTTTATAAGTGAAGCCTTAAATCATAGTGATTTAAGTGTAACTAAAAATTATCTTGACGGCTTTGAAGATGAAGCCAAAAAGGAATTTGCTAACTCAATAATGGATTTTTAAATATACAATAATGCTAAAAAAATTAGATAATCGTTATAGTTATTCAGAAGTAGAGGTTAAGAGCTTTTTAGATGAACTTTATCAAGCCTATGAAGCTGGTGTTATAAAGGATGCAGATATAGATATACAGCTCGAAAAGTTTGTTGATGCACTTAAAGAGTATTTAGGAAGCGAGATGTTGTACAAAGAACGAATAAATTCTATTTTCATAAAATTACACATGTCAATTCCAAATGAAGTGAAAGAAGAATGTAATGTTTGTCGTATGGATCGTAATCTTTCAGATGAAATTATATGTAGAAAATATTTTGAAGAAGCCTACGACGAGATTGTTGCGAAAGTTGTTCCATATGTTGTCTATGTAGAAAATAATAGACACACATTTAATTCAAAAGACTTACTGCTTTCAGCGACCAATGAATTTTTTGAGCATTTTGAAGCTAAAAATGGTAAGTTGGATTTTTACGCTGATAAATTTGATAAGATAATGTTGACCAATTCTTTAATGATTCTGCGGGATTCTCTACTTGAGTTGGATACCAGCACTGCAATACAGGAAATTAATAAGCTTATTGAAGAATTGCAAACCCACAAGGTTATTGCGCAATCTACAGATAGGGTATTATATAATCATGTTAAACCTCAAATAAAATTCCTAAAAAAACAATTGAAATATTATGAGAAAAGGCTATTAACAGAATCTTTAATAGATAGATCCAATGATGAGCCTGATATAGATGATGTTTTAGAATTGAACAATAATATAATTGATCCTAAACCCTTTTTAACGGGGAATAATGTTTTTTGTGCGTCAATGCCTTTGGATATACCTATAGAGCATTTCAAAATACTTACAATCAGCAAAAGCAAAAATGGTAAACCGTATTTAACCAAAGGTGAATTTGAAATTTTTATTCAAAGAGCCTTTTTAGGTGTAGATAATTTAGAAAAACTAAAATTTAATCAAGCACCGAAAGGGGAGAAGTTTAAAATACAATATTTATTTAGACAGTTTTATGAAAACAATTGTTTTGAGTATTTCGGGACTGGGCAAACACAAGATCTTTTTATTAAACTTTTGACTAAAAATTTCACGGGATGGCATTTTAAAAATGTGAAAAATAATTTCAAAACAAAGCCAAAATCACTTATATAATTACCTAACTTACTTTTGTTATTACCTCACTTACCTTTGTTATTACCTTTTATTAATAGCTATTGAAATACCTTTTAACTTAGTACCTGTAAAACTCAAAACAAGTACTATGAAAACATTAAAATTTGAAAATCTGCCTAACGCAGTCGCTGAACTTATAAAAGGTCAAAGCGAATTAAGAGCCTTACTTCTTCAAAAGGCAACTCTAGAACCCGAAATGGAAGTGCCAATCCAAGTGGATGGTGTTATGCCTATTACGGGTTTTTCTAAACCCACAATTTACGGATATGTTCAACGGAACGAAATACCTTTTCATAAGAAAGGTAACCGCTTGTATTTTTTCAAATCTGAAATAATAGACTGGATAAAACAGGGCAAGCAAAAAACTATTAAAGAAGTTGAAACTGACGTCGATACTTTATTGTCTAACAAAGGAAAAAGATTAAGAAAATGAGAAATTTAAGAATTAAATCATTCACGAAATCAATTTTATTAATCGTTAGTCTAACGTTAAATTAACGCACAATGGATAGATATACATACGATTGTAAATATTGTGGTGCTAAATATACCCCAAAAAGAAGGTTCAAACAGAAATACTGTAGTAATAGTTGTAGAGTAAATGCTTTCAATAAACGAAAACAGACTGAACAGAGTTTACCCGATAAAGAAAAGACACAAAAGGATTCTGCAAAAAAGGGAATGAGTTGGTCTGGAATCGGTGATGCTGCTGTAGGAACTTTAGCAACCAATTTAGCTACCAGTTTATTTACAAAAGAAGAGAATAAACCTGCGACCAAAGGGGATATTCAGAAACTTTTAAACGGTGGTATTAATAATTTGATACTTGTGAAAAACATACCAGTAAGGATGGATGGAACAAGAACCTATTTTGATACTATTAAACAAATACTAATTTATAAATAGAGAAATGAAAAACATAAAAACATACCAGCCAGATGGCTTAAGTATACTGGAAGACATCCGAAGAGACTTGTTAAGTGCATGTTCACATGCTGATAATTCTTTATCGCCACGAATATTGCATAATTTAATGTCTAAAATAAATATAGCAATAGAAGTAATTAATTATCAACCAAGATTACCGCTACATCAAATTGAAGAGCGCATAAAAGAAATATGTAAGAATGATAAAACGACTCATGGCGTGACCTGCAATTTTCTCTTTACCACTAAATATGGGAATATCGATTACTCAAAGTTGTCTGTTTTAAATGTAAATGTGTAAATATGGAAGAAAAATACTTGAGAATAGGCACAGCGTATTATAAAGACGTGAAAATGCCATTAAATAGTCAGGACACTATGAAAATGTTAGTGCCATGGTCTAAAAATGAAATAGCAACGGATCATGGAAGAGACTTTGTAAAAGATATTGTAAAGTATGATGGTTTTTGCTTAATACCATCCCACACCAATTACCAACCAGTTATTAATGGTTTTTACAATAGATATGAAAAATTAGATCATAAAATTGCTAAAGGAAGTTTCGTAGAAACTGAAAAATTTCTAAAACACATTTTTGGAGAACAATATGAAATCGGTTTGGACTACTTATCCATATTATGGCATAATCCAACGCAAATATTGCCTGTATTATGTTTAGTAAGTAACGAACGTAATACGGGTAAAACAACTTTTATTAACTGGTTGAAGTTCATATTTCAAAATAATATGACCATCAATAATAATGAGGATTTTAGAAGTCGGTTTAATTCCGATTGGGCTTCAAAATTAATTATTGCAGTAGATGAAGTGTTACTCGATAAAAGAGAGGATAGTGAACGGTTAAAAAACCTTTCTACAGCTAAAACCTATAAAAGTGAAGCGAAAGGGAAGGATAAGATAGAAGGTAACTTTTTTGGTAAGTTTATACTGTGTTCAAACAATGAAGAAAATTTTGTTTATATAGATAATTCTGAAACCAGATATTGGGTGCGAAAAATTATACCATTTGATTTATCTCAAGATAATCCAAACCTTTTGGAGTCATTAAAAGAAGAGATACCGCATTTCCTTAATTTTATTAATAGTCGTAAAATTTCGTGTCCTAGAAAAACAAGAATGTGGTTCACCAAAGAGCAAATTTATACTCAAGCTTTAGAGGTGTTGATGAATGGGAATAAAACTTTTGTTAACAGGGAGTTGGAACAAATCCTTTCTGATGAATTTTTGCAATTCGATACCGAAGAGTTGAAATATTCCGTAGGTGATTTAGTTGATAAACTGGGAAAACATAATATTAGAACCAGTTCGTTTAAAATATCTGAACTAATAAGAAGCTTATATAAAATAGAGCCCAAAAACAGTACGTATATAAAATATCATATTTCGTATTCTGTTCAAAATAAGCCTATTGTGGAAGAAACGAATCATAAAGGGCGTCATTACACCTTTACAAAAGGAATGTTTGAAAATTTAAGTTGATTCGTTGACTAATTGCTATAATGCCATGCTAGCTGGCGTTTATAGTAAAAACATCAACTCAACATGTTTGCAACATCTCTAACTTTGTAATTGTTGACACCTTGTTTCTTAATTGTTTTAGGCAAAAATCCTTACAGGGTTGTGTCTGTGAAAAATGTAGCAACAAGCAACAAAAATTTTGTGTGTATTAGTATTATATAGCTTGTTTAATCAAGTATAAAATATATTCTAAATTATCAGTGTTAGTTATTACTAATTCATAATCCCCATTTCCCCAATGACCAGTGTTTGATACGTCACGCATAAGGTTTTTAGGGTCTTCTAGTTTGCCTTTTTGTAGATTTATAAATAGTTTTAATCCTTTCTTTAGGGTTACAATATCCGCTATGTTTTTATCCTTTTTAAAAGCTATATATAGTTTTTTAGGTTCTAACTCAATATCATCTGCTAAAGCTAAAATAGCATCTTTATATGTTTCATAAAGCTCTCTTACTTTATCAGGATAGCTATCTAAATGAAATTCTTCGGTATATATTTTTATCTCTTTAGTTACTGCCTGTAATTGTGTATTGCTTGATGTAATAGGTTTAATGCTTTCAGCTGACTTACTTTTCTTTATTTGATTTACACTAATTAAATTGTTTTCATAACGTTTTACTTCCCATAACTCAATAGCTATATCTTTAAAATTTGTTGCTGTTCTTTGATTTTCTGTAAAACCTGTTGAAACAAAAACTACTCTTGTTTGACTCCAATCTATATCTGTACGTTTTAAATTCTGCTTTAGGGTTTCATTATACTCAACAATAAAATCTGCCTTATTTTCAAGCATTAAACTCAAATATGTGAAGCCTTGATCTACTACGCTAATATTTTTATTTCTTTTATATTCAATGATAATGAACGCCTTTGACTGTGTATCGTAAGCTAAAGTATCTATACGTTTATTCTTAATGGAAAATTCAGATTTTACCAATTGCAAATGCATTAACTCATTTAAATTATTTTCAAAAAGTGTTTGTATTTCTCTTTCTAGTTTAAACGGTTTCTCTTTTAGAACACTAATCGATTCCTTTGATTTTAAGTTGTATAAATGCATATGTTTTAAATAAAAGTCTTTTTAAGTTTACTTACAGTCGCTCTGTTATATCATTAGTTTCTTTAATGAATAATTGACCTAACTATTTTATAGTCCTTCTAGTATTAATTTGAGGAGTTTTAGAATTTTTTTAAGCTTGCAGATTTAACATCATAATAATAATCTTCAATTGTACCGTCTTTTATTTTTTCTACAACTTCATCGATTATAAATATTGGAACTAAAAACCATTCTTTTGGGTTTACTGGCTTACCAAAACGGTCTTTAATATCAATATCTAACTTTGCGTTTTTAAAGAAAGATTGTATTAGATTTTCTAATTTATGACGTTTGATATTTGCTAATTTATAAGTTGCAATAACCTCAACATCTGCCATTAAAAAAGTAGGGTCGTTCTTTGCATTTACTATACGCTTATTAATATCATTTCCTGTAACCCCAATTTTATGAAACACGTCTCTATTTTCAATAATCAAAGGATTGTTAGAATTTGACCTTAAAACATAAATAATACCACTTTCTAAATCATCACTTTCTAATTCATCTGAAAACAAAGGACCCAAACCTGGTGTTGTTACAAAACGACTTGTTTCATCCTTATACATTGCTCTTATAAGTGAACGCTGTAATAAATCGTTTTCTGTACCATTATTGTAAATTACTCTTAAACGCGCATCTTCTTCGCCGTTTGGTGCTTGAAAAATTTCACCTTTATCTGCAATATAAGCCATTTGCCCTCTTATAATTACAAATAGCTTTTCTTGAATTAAGGTTTTTGTAAAACCAGAATCCTTTCTAAAACGGACAGTTTCTCTAAAGCCGTTCTCTATTTCTTTTTTTGTCTTTTCAAATAGTGGCTTAAACTTCTCAAAATCTTCACAAATGGTTCTATTTGCAAATTCTTCAACAGCTCTTTTTTCTGCTCTCGTTTTAACGTGCTTAAGATTAGTTATTGAATTTTCTTCATCTTCAACACCTAGAAGATTTAATAATTCATCATCATCAATATCACTTGGAATATCAATTGTATTTTTTATTTCTCCAGTTAATATGTTCTGATTATCAAACTCTTTAAGCAAATCTACAAACTCTTGCTTCTCTTTAATTTTTTCTAATCTAACAGCATATAATCTTTCAAAAATATCATTTTCTTCTCCGTGACGTGGTAAACGATTATGTTCATCAACAAATTTTTGAATTTCTTCAAAACCTGCAATAACACGCTCTTCTAAAGCTGTAAAAGTAGTTTTCTTTTTTACTTCTACCTCTACACCTAAAGCTGATAATAACTCATCGTCTTCTGCTGTAAATTTATCTTTTTTAGCCATTTTGTTCTTCTGATTTTTTTCTAGCTAAATATGCAATACCTTGTGCCATAAGTTTCTCATAAGGGTCAGCAGATTTAATATCTGGCAATCTTCCCCTTTCATTCTTAAACAATAAAGCTCTTTTTGCTAGGTCTCGAGCTTTCTCTATTGACATATTCGGACTTCTAGCTGATATTACCTCTGCCATTGCTTTTAAGCTTTTTTCTGTCATTGCTTTTGAAAGGATTGAGTATGCTTCACTAAAAGGATTTATGCTATCTATCCAATCTACATCTAACTCTCTAACGTCCATTGCAAATTTTCTAATACCATCAATTAAAGCTGTGTTAGCTTTAATATTATCATTCCCTTCATTATTTATAGATTGTTTCGCCATTTGAGTAATATTAAGAGCTGCTATAGCGTGCTGTCTAATAGCCTCAATATCTTCATCATCAATTTCTGGATACTTATCTTTAATAATCTTACCCAAACGTACTTGAGTTAATTCTTGTGGTACTAATTCTTCATCAAACAACCCTCTACCAATTGAATCTTTATCTTGTGCAAAAGCTGCAATTACCTCATTTAAATCTTCTTTACATATACGTTTAGCATCTTCACTTTCTGGCATCGCTAAACCTTTAATTTCAACTTGAAATTCGCCTTTTTCTTCGTTAAAACCTATATTTTCCTTATTAGGGTCATAACCACCTTCACCGTAATCAAATCCTTCTTGCTCTTTACTTTGTGGATTTTTAGGTGTGAAATTGAATTTTGGTGCTAAAACCTGTTCCATTAATAAACTCGCTGAAATAGCTTTTAGCGTATCATTTACAGCATCTGTTACAGAATCTTCTGAAGCATCTACCTCTGCTATTAAATTAGTGAATCTTGCTTGTGTTTTATTTGGGGCGTCACGAGTTGCTCTACCTATAATTTGAACAATTTCTGTTAAACTAGAACGATACCCTATTGTTAAAGCGTGTTCGCACCAAATCCAATCAAAACCCTCTTTTGCCATCCCTAATGCAATAATAATATCTACGTGGTCTTGATTTGTTTTAATTTCTGGCATCTTTAGTGCTGCTTGTACTAAAGGACGTTTTGATGGGTCATCATCAACCAAATCAGCAATCTTAATAATTTTACCAGACCTTGTCTTTATTCTATGGAAACCTGTTGTAGCATCCACACCTAACCATTCTCCTAATTCCTCAATTATATGCTCTACTTCTTTTATCTTGTCACCCATACTTTCTCTAGAATTAACATTAGGAATATGAATGATTGTTTTTTCTTGTGGATTTAGCACTTTTAAAAGGTCATCAGCATAAGCTCCACTATAAAAATAATAGCCAATATTTAAGGTTTTTAAATGCTCATAACCACTTAATTGCTCATAATATGTGTATGTGACTGGCTCAAATTTTAATTCATCATCTGGCATTAAAACAGGGTTGGCATCGCCTCTAAAATAAGAGCCGGTCATTGCTACAATATGAACTTTATCTCTTTCTATAAAATCTTTAAGTTGAGAACCTAATACATTATTATCATTAGCACTAACGTGATGAAACTCGTCTATTGCAATTAATCTATCATCAAAAATTTCAACACCAAAACGTTCTACTGCAAATCGAAATGTAGCGTGCGTACATACTAAAACTTTATCTTCACTTTCAAGAAAAGCTTTAACTGAATTTACTTTGCCGCCATCTTCTCCTGGTGAATTACATAAATTCCATTTTGGTGTCACTACCCAATCATAATAATAACCATATTTAGATAATGGCTCGTTATTAAAACTAGAACCAATAGATTTTTCTGGAACTGCAATAATAGCTTGTTTAACACCCTGATTATTTAGTTTGTCTAAAGCTATAAACATTAAAGCTCTACTTTTACCAGATGCGGGTGGTGATTTAATTAATAAATATTGTTCACCACGTTTTTCATATGCTAACTCTTGCATAGCACGCATCCCTAACTCATTAGAGGTAACTGAACTACCGTTATTATTATAGTTTACTGTAATTGTAGGTATATTTTTTTCTTTACTCATTCTTATTATTTTTTGGCAGTCATTTTAGTGTAGAGTTCAAATAGTTTTTCTAAACGCTCGGTATCATTTTTAAATTTTCGACCTATATAAATACGCTCTAAAACTTCATCATTACGTTCGTGAGCTAATCTCAAATCTTTAGGCATTTTTTCTGGGACGTACAAGTCCGCTATTGTTGCAGGGAAATGACGTTCTCTTGCTATTAATATTTCTTCTGCTGTTGTAGTTAAATCTTCTTTATTCTTTTGAGTTAATGTTGGTAAAGGAAATGTATTCCATCCCAAAGTATTTGAATAGGAAAATCTCATTTCTAAACGAACGCAAACAGTTCCAATCCAAATTAAGTGTAAACGAGAAGCAATTAAAGCCATATTCCAAAGAGGTGCATCATACATAGCAAATGCCTTATTGTGAATAATTGCATCCGAAGCTTTTAAATTAACAGGTAGGTAATCTCGATTTTCTGAACTAACTATAGGTATTACTAATAATTCTTTTTCAGCAACGTGCTGATCACGAAAACGATGAGGATAATCTATCAATTTTTGAGCCTGTTTATCCTTTGTTTTAGATGCTCTTGCTTTCCTTACCTGTTCAATTCTTTGTTTTAATATATCGTTTTTATATGCTAACTCTTTTTCATCATCACTCAACCAAATACAATATCTCGGTCTATCAGTTATACATTCTCTTGAACCATATAATGGCCGTATAAAATTATTATTAATAGATTTTTTGAACTTAAGATTTCTAGCTTCAACAGAATCTAACATTAGTTCATTTGCATAATACGGATGATTCCCAAATTGCATTGGAAACTTATCATCATTCGGTTTATTGGCTTTTGAAATAAATAAATTATCTCCAGGAACCAAATATGCATTTATATTATCAACTTCCTTTGCTTCAATCTCTTCCTTTGCATTAATAGAATACAAAGTCCTTTTTTTCGATTTCTTGGTAAGACCAATTATTGAAACTGTTACACCAGCATTGTAGCTTGCAAGATTTGACCATTTAAAAGATTGATACGCAAATGAAACATTTACATTTTCAGCAAATATAACTGACCACAGTGCTGAAACTTGTATGCCTTGACAAACTGAATTAGTACTTACAAACGCTGCATCAGAATTAGTTAAATTCATATAGTCTACAGCTTTCATAAACCAACCTGAAACATAATCAAGAGATAAAGTATCTTTTGACCTATTACCAAATATTTTTTTTAATTCTCTTTTTTGTTCATCAGTTTGTTTTTTCCTACCTATATATGGGGGATTACCACATATATAAGTTTCACCACCTTCATTATCAAATCCTATTTCTGCTTGATTTTGAGGTGTTGAAAACAAATCATCGCCTTGCAATTTTACTGCTGTACCTTTTGAATTACAAACTGTGAGCCAATTAAGCATTAATGCATTACCTTTAACAATCCAGTTTTGAGCATCTAAAGGTAGAAATTCTGCAAGTGCAAGTCTTTGCCCCCTATACAACACATCACATTGGTACTCTGCAATAATTAAAGCTAAACGAGCTACTTCTGCTGAAAAATCTTTTAATTCAATACCTCTAAAGTTCGTTAATGGTATTTCACTTGCTTTATTAATTTCACCTCGTTTAATGTTAATCTCATTTTCTATTTTACGCATTTCTTTATACGCAATTACAAGGAAATTACCTGAACCACAAGCAGGGTCAAATACTCGTATGTGTGCCATACGATTACGTAGATTGAGTAATTTACGACTGTTGTCTTCTGCTTTTTCTAGTTGCTCTCGTAAATCATCTAAAAATAAAGGATTTAATACCTTTAAAATATTTGGAACGGATGTATAATGCATACCTAATGAACCACGTTCATCTTCGTCTGCTACAGCTTGTATCATTGACCCGAATATATCTGGGTTAATTTGCTTCCAGTCTAAACTACCTACGTGTAATAAATAAGAACGTGCTATTTTAGTAAACTTCGGTACTTCTGTAGAGCCAGAAAATAACTCGCCGTTTACGTAAGGAAATTTTTTACCCCAAACTTTGATATTTTCTTTTTCACGATTTTCGAGCTTTGTATCCATTGCTCTAAAAATCTCACTTATGACTTCGTGTGTATTTGAAGCATCTGGGTCACTTATTTTTTGGATGGTATCTGTAAATAGATTATCGTCTTTAAAAATATCTGTATCCTCTGCAAAAAAGCAAAAAATTAATCTTGCCAAAAAGTGATTCATATCTGGACGACGTTCAATTGTTGCCCAATCTGGATTGTGTTGTAATAACTCTACATAAAGTTTATTTAAACGACTTGTAGCTTTAATATCAAACGCGCTTTCACGTATTTGTTTTACTGTTGTAATATTTGCTAGTGAAAGGAAAAAACCGAAATAATTATGAAAGTCTTTGTACTCACAAACTACTGTTTCACCTGTTATTATGTTTTCGGCTTGAAAATCTAAACCATCTGTAGCTAGGATAAATTCTACTTTACTCTTTTGTGTAGATGGACTATTACGTAGTGTCTCTAAAGATTCTGTTACTTTCCCTTTTTTACTAGTAAGTATATGGATATTATTACGCTGTAGAATTGCACCCGCAACATCTGTTTTATTTGAAGTACCACTACGTAACTTTTTAATAGTCGTACTTTTATTACCAAAAGCCTCTAAAAAAGAAAAAGGAAATTCCTCTGCTTCAAAAGGCTTTAATGCCAATTCCGATACTGCTTCTTCTATTTCTACTGCGTTCATCTATGTTTTACTATAACTCTAATTTTAACCCATAAAAATATAAATATAAATTGATTAACCATTGAGGTTTTCCATATAATACAATAAACGTTTAGTTAAATACTTCAAGCCTTTAGTTGTATAGAACTGTTCTAGGTTATTAAAAAAAAAATTAAAGCTATTCAATGACTTTACTTTAAGCTCGATATTCTGCTCCTTTTTTAGCAACAAAAATTTCCATTTTACTGATTTTAAGTTTAAACTTTTTAGATTACGGGTTGTAAACGTAGATAAAGTAAGTATAATTTTATTTAGATAGTAAGAAGGGAAGAGGTAACAAGGTTTTAAGATAGTCTTAAAAATTAATATTTATATCGCGCACTTTGAATGTTCTGATTAATTGAGAAAGCGAATCTAGTCTTGAAATAAATATTTAGCAGTCTAAAATTCTGCAAATTTTCTGCAAATGAAAATAAAAAAAGAGCTTCAATTGCTTGAAACCCTTATAAACATTAGTGACCTCGACTGGATTCAAACCAGTAACCTCTTGAGCCGTAATCAAGTGCGCTATTCAGTTGCGCCACGAGGCCGTTTTTGTGGGTGCAAATATATTCGTTTTTATATTATATGCCAAATAAAATGTCAATTAATCTAAAGCATTTTTTGTTACATATAATTTCCAGCCAAAAATTGCCATTTGAAATTTGCTGGCTTTACTTAAATCCAAACGTTGTTTCGTGAAACTTGGTAGGATGGCTTTGTTTAATTTAGCTAAAAATTTAAAGATTTGTTTTTTCATAGGTGGCCAAAAAAATAGTATCTGTTCAAGATGTTAAATTTAAGAATTTAATAATCTATATAATAATTTATCCTAAAGTAGTTGCTTACATTTGCAAAAACCCTTTTTTATGAGATATAATTTACTTTTTGTTTTATTCATTTTTATTGGACTCCAATCCTTTGGTCAAATTGTTATTAATGAACTGGATTGTGATACGCCAGGTATTGATGATCAAGAGTTTTTAGAACTTAAATCGGATACGCCAAATTTTGATCTAGATGGTTATGTAGTTGTTTTTTTTAACGGTTCTAGTTCCGGAAACAACTCGAGTTATTTTACAGTCGATTTAGATGGTTATACAACAGATGAAAATGGCTTGTTACTTATAGGTAGTGATACTGTAACACCTTTTCCGCAACTTTTAATTGCGGCAAATACCATTCAAAATGGGCCAGATGCCGTTGCCATTTATCTAGGAAGTGATTTTGATTTTCCCGAAGAAACGGTAGCAACTATTGATAATCTAATTGATGTGCTAATTTATGACACATCAGATGCAGATGATGTGGATATGATTGCCATCTTTAGTGCCCACCCAAATTTTACGGATATTCAACAAATTAATGAAGGTCCTGGAAATAATACCAATTCCATTCAGCGAAATAATGATGGAACCTACACATCAACAACACCTACACCTCGTGCTTTAAATGATGGTAGTGGAATAATTTTTAATAGTATTGCCATTTCAACTGATGCAGAACAGTATCAGGAAACCGATGCTATAACAATCACGTTTACAGCTCAAACCAATGTAACAGCAGATGCAACCTTTTCTTTTTCTATGGATAATGGCGGATTTAATGCGGCAGATTTTACAGGAAACACTACCGTAACCATTCCTAACGGACAAAATACGGTTTCAACAATTATAACATTAATTGATGATGCTGTGGACGAAGGTGATGAAGAGCCTATTATTAAATTTGTAAACTTACCGTCACCTTATATTCCATTTAATAATTTTATAAAATTGCGGGTTGTGGATAACGACTTCACCCAAGCTAATTTTGGAACACCCTTAAATTCTACTTATGGAAACGTTACAAGTACACAACCTAGCGGTTATTATGATAGTTTGGATAATTTATCTGATGTTAATTTAAAACAAGCCTTACAAGACATTATTGCAGATCCTTCTGTCGTACGTGCTCAAACATATACAGATGTTATTGATATTTTAAAAGAAGCCGATCAGAATCCTGAAAATAGTAATGAAGTGTGGTTGGTATATTTAGAACAAGGACGTGCTAAATTGGATTATCAATTAAATTCAGTTAGTACGGGTAAATGGAATCGTGAGCACACATTTCCAAGATCTAGAGCTGGTTATTACAGTATTGAAGAAGACGAAATAGCAGACGGAAAGGACATTTTTTGGACCACTGAAGCCGATTCATTACGTCATGGAAATTCTGATGCACATGCATTACGTGCGGCAGATGGACCTGAAAATAGCTCAAGAGGTAATCAGTTTTATGGCCAATATACTGGACCTACAGGAACATTAGGAGGTTTTAAAGGTGATGTAGCGCGTGGCGTATTTTATTTAGCCATACGTTATAACGGATTGGATATTGTAAATGGTTACCCGGATGGAAACGTGGGACAATTTGGCGATTTACAAACCCTTTTAGAGTGGCATAGAAATGATCCGCCTGACGATTTTGAAATGAATAGAAATAATATAATTTATACCTGGCAATATAACAGAAATCCGTTTATAGATCAGCCAGATTTAGTAGAGTATCTTTGGGGAGATAATGTAGGTGAAGCATGGGTTCAACCTTTGAGTATTGATGAAAAAACCCTGGATTCCATTGTGATTTATCCAAATCCAACGTCTGGACGTGTATATGTAAAAGGACTGAATAATCGTGCTAATGCAACCGTTTATTCTATAGAAGGGAGAGCGTTATTCACCAAAGAAATTACTAATTCGTATATAGATTTAAACTTGTCAAGTGGTATGTATCTATTACAAATTACTTCTGATAATAAAACAACCACCAAAAAAATTATGGTGAATTAATTATAAAATCAAGCAAAAACACAAAGCCCAAACAGTACATGTTTGGGCTTTTTTATGCTTGTATAAAACTGGTTATTTCTGATTTTTGGTCGTAACAATTATAGCGCCATGCTTGCCTTTTTCGCCATATTTGGCCTTTGCCATGTCTGGTTTTAAAACATTTACGTTTTTAATATTATCGGGTTTAATAGCTTGCATGTCATTCCTAGTAGATAATTTTCCGTTAATAAGTATTAATACCGTTTCGGGAATCTCCATAAGTTTCGTGTCTGTTTCTCCTGTCGAAATAACAATAACACCATCCTTACCTTTATCACCATATTTTTTCAGTTGATCCTTATTTGTAATAACATTGGTTTTAATAATAGTATTTGGATCAATTTGCTCCATTTCTTCGGGGGTTATTTCCTTGTTATTTAAGAGAATGAGAGGTTTCGTTTCAGTCGTAAAGGGATTGTTTTTATGGGGATTGGAATCCTTGATTTCAAAGGTGGTTTTCCTTCAAAAATAATAACCCCGTCTTTTCCTGCTTCACCATAGCGTTTTAAACCTTCGGTTTTGTTTATGGCTGTTATACGTTCAGAAATAGTATAATTTTCATGTTTTAGGTCTTCTTTTTTATATGGTTTCCCATTTATAATATAAAGTGGATTTTCACCTAACCCTTGGTCTTCTTGAATAACTTTTTCTGTTCCTAATTGGGTGGCAGCGGTTTTTCCAAAGGTAATCCGGTCTTTACTCACTCGCGTTATTTCATCATCAGAAAATTGAAACAAAATATCTTGTTTGTTTTCGGTTAGTCTTAAGGAAAATGGCTTAATGGTTTCTTGTTTATCATTTTTAACCGTTACCCGTTTGGCATATTTGGTTCCTGCTTCATGTTTTGTTTTAATGGTGATTTCCCGAATGGTGTTATCCGCATTTCTGGAAACATTACTAAACTTTAATCTTACGTTTTTATTAGAAAAATGGGATTCAATTTTAGCGAGCTCCACGGTGGTAGACTTTTCGGTAACCCTAAATACTTGGGATGAGTTTTGAGTTTCAATGGAAGCTTTAGAAATATAAACCTCTTTCGTGTTGAAACTCATAAAAAATAAGGCCAAAGCAGGAATTACTAAAGCGTATTTCCATGCGTTTACAGTGTTCGATTTTGATGTGTGTAACATAACGATTCGTTTTTTGATTAATGAATTATAAAAATTATTCGCCATCACCAATTGATGAGTTGGTATGCTTGCCTTTAATAAAAGACGCTGATAGCTTTGTTTGCAATCGGTTTCCGACTGTATATGTTTGTCTGCAATAAATTCTAAATTTTGCTGAAGTGCTTTTTTGTAAAACCAAACGAGCGGATTAAACCAAAATGCAATACACGTAAGCTGGGAAATAATTACATCTATAGAATGCCATTGCTTAACATGAATGCGTTCATGATTTAAAATGAGTTGTAGTTCGTCATTATTAAATGACTTGGAATTAAAGACAATTCTATTAAAAAATGAAAATGGGGCAATTGTATCTTCTGTTTCTATATAATGAATACCTGCTATTTGTTTCGAAGACTTATTCCGTATTAATTTGAAAAGTGACAGGAGATTCAAGATGAATTTTCCGAAGAAAAACAAAACACCTATACTATAAGCCCAGAAAAATATGCTTTTTATACTAAAGTTTTCAGGTACAATTTGTTCCGTAATAGGCATGTTTGGAACTAATATGGAATTGAAATTTTGTGGAGCAACCTCTACATAAATGGGAATTACCAATAAAGGAAATAATATAGCTATAATTTGACCGCTTAATAGAAACCAGCGGTTAGAATTAAAGAAGGTTTCCCGTTGTAAAAACAAAGTGTAACCAAAGTAGAATAGTGCTAATACAGCGGATACTTTTAATAGGTATTCCATGATTATTTGTTTTTCTCAATTAACGCAATTATTTCTTTCAGCTCATCCACGCTTATTTTTTCCTCTTGGGCAAAAAATGAAACCACGTTTTTATAAGAGCTATTAAAATAGTTGTCAATAGCTGTATTCATGAATTTCTTTTTGTACTGCTCTTTGGTTACAATAGGGAAGTACTCGTGCGTTTTTCCATACGCTTTGTAGCTAACATATCCTTTGTCTTCCAAATTTCTAATAATAGTAGAAAGGGTGTTATAATGTGGTTTTTCTGTTTCTATCGCGGCTAACACGTCTTTTACAAAGGCTTTTTTAAGCGTCCATAAAATGTGCATAATCTCTTCTTCCTTATTTGTTAATTTTTGCATTGACAGTTATTTAAGTTTACGCAGTAATGGAAATGTATTATTGATGCATTCAAATGTATAACTATTTTTATAGTTATACAACTGTAAATATAGTTATTTAACGAATTTTTTAGTTTTGATTATAAAATCATAGGAAATAGTATCTTCGCACCTCAATATATCAGAAATAAAAAGCTGTTTAAATTAAAGTAAGAATGAGTATAGTTTGGATGCTATTAGGTTTAGTGTTATTAGTAGTTGGTGGTGAGTTTTTAGTTAGATCTTCGGTGGCACTTTCCTTTAAATTTAATATTTCAAAATTAGTAATAGGTATGACGGTTGTGTCTTTTGCAACTTCAGCTCCTGAATTATTAGTTAGTTTACAAGCTGCTTTAGATGGCTCACCTGATATTGCACTCGGAAATGTTATTGGTTCCAACATAGCAAATATTGGCCTTGTATTAGGTATTACTGCCTTTATTTCACCTTTAACTATAGATAAGGATTTCTATAAATTAAATTGGCCTATGATGATGCTCCTTTCCATAGCATTATATTTTATGTTAAGGAGTGGATTAATCTTAGACTTTAAAGAAGGTTTAGCTTTAATGGTTTCGCTTATCCTATTTTTATTTGTTTTAATACGTCGCTCTAGAAAGTCATCGGATATTGCGGCAGAAACAGATGAAGTGGACGAAACCTTACAAACCACCTCCAATTTTAAGGTAATTGTATGGTTGCTTATTGGAGGTGTAGCTTTATACTTTGGTAGTGAATGGTTAGTAGCTGGCGCTAAAGATATGGCATTCAGTTTGGGTGTTAGTGAACGCGTTATTTCTGTAACCATGGTAGCTATTGGTACCAGTGTGCCAGAATTAGCAGCATCTGTTATAGCAGCTATGAAAAAGGAAAAAGCTATTTCTTTAGGGAATTTAATTGGGTCTAATATATTTAATATTGCTTCTGTTTTAGGGTTAACAGCTATGATCCATCCAATACCTGTTAATAATCCTAATATATTAAGTCAAGATATCTTTTGGATGTTAGGATTTGCTGCTATACTTATACCGTTAGCATTTCTGCCAAAACGACTATCATTAGGTCGCTATAAAGGCGCCTTGCTTTTAGGGTCATATATACTTTTTGTGTATTTAGCGTTTATGGGAGGTAACTAGAAGGGTTAAGATTGATTAAAGTTGTTTTATTTTATCTTAACCCCCTAAAAAAATAGGGGTCAATATTGTTTTTTAAAAAAAAAGTTTACTTTTGTACTCTAATTATTTTAAAAAACCACACACATGTCCACATTAAGATTTTATGCTATTAAGGAAACGTTGAACCGTAAGCCTATTAAAATTGATGAAAATGAACGGCGTTCCGCTATTTTTGGAGCTAACGTTTTTAATGAAGACACCATGCGTCAATATCTAACAAAAGAAGCGTTTGTTAGTGTTATGGATGCCATGCAAAACGGATCTAAAATTGACCGTCATGTTGCCGACCATATTTCTACAGGTATGAAAGAATGGGCTATTTCCAAAGGTGCTACACATTATACGCATTGGTTTCAGCCATTAACAGGAACAACAGCCGAAAAGCATGATGCTTTCTTTGAGCCTATTGGTAATGGTCGTGCTATTGAAAAATTTGGTGGTGGACAATTAGTGCAGCAAGAACCAGATGCTTCTAGTTTTCCAAATGGTGGCATTAGAAATACATTTGAAGCACGTGGTTATACAGCTTGGGATCCTACATCACCCGCTTTTATTTACGGAACTACCTTATGTATTCCAACCGTTTTTGTAGCGTATACCGGAGAAGCTTTAGATTATAAAACACCTTTATTAAGAGCTTTACAAGCGGTGGATGCAGCAGCTGTAGATGTGTGTAAATATTTTGATAAAAATGTTAAAAAAGTAAATGCATCTCTTGGTTGGGAGCAAGAATACTTTTTAGTTGATAGTGCTTTAGCAGCTTCAAGACCTGATATCGTTTTAACCGGTCGTACTATGCTTGGGCATTCGCCAGCCAAAGGACAGCAGTTGGATGATCATTATTTTGGAACCATTCCAACTCGTGCTATGCAATTCATGAGAGATTTAGAAACCGAATGTATGTTATTGGGTATTCCTGCAAAAACACGACATAATGAGGTAGCGCCAAATCAATTTGAGCTGGCACCTGTTTTTGATGAAGCTAATTTAGCCGTAGATCATAACTCCTTATTAATGGACTTAATGCATAAAGTAGGGGAGCGCCACAACTTTAAAGTGCTTTTTCACGAAAAACCATACAAAGGTGTTAATGGTTCCGGAAAGCATAATAATTGGAGTTTAACTACTGATACAGGTGTTAATCTTTTTCAGCCTGGAAAAACACCTATGAGTAATTTGCAGTTCTTAACCTTCTTTATCAATGCTATTAAAGCAGTTAACGATCATGAGGAAATAATTCGCGCCGCTATCGCATCAGCTAGTAATGATCATCGCTTAGGAGCAAATGAAGCGCCTCCAGCCATTGTTTCTGTATTTATAGGCGAACAGTTAACAAACGTATTAAGCGAGCTACAAAACGTGACGAACGGCAAATTGTCACCAGAAGAAAAAACTGATTTAAAACTAAACGTGGTTGGTAAAATCCCTGAAATTTTATTGGATAATACGGATAGAAATAGAACATCATCCTTTGCGTTTACAGGTAATAAATTTGAGTTTAGAGCTGTTGGTTCCAAAGCTAATTGTGCAAACCCAATGACCGTTTTAAACACTATTATGGCTAGGCAATTAATAGACTTTAAAACAGAGGTTGATGCATTAATAAAGAAAGAAAGTCTTAAAAAGGATGAAGCTATTTTTAACGTACTGCGAGAATATATTAAATTATCTCAAAACGTATTGTTTGAAGGAAATGGCTATGGTGAAGAATGGGAAATTGAAGCTAAAAGACGTGGGTTAAGTAACCATAAAACAACACCAGAAGCATTAAAAGCTAAAATATCAGAAAAAGCAATAAAGCTTTTTGAGGATTTAGGGGTTATGAATCGTGTTGAGTCTGAAGCGCGTTACGAAATAGAAATGGAAGATTACGTTATGCGTATTCAAATTGAAGGACGTGTTTTAGGAGATATTGCTCGAAATCATATTGTTCCTGTTGCAGTGCGATACCAGAATATCTTAATTGAAAACGTAAAAGGCTTGAAGGAAATATATGGTAAAGACTTTAAGAAATTTGGACAAGAACAGTTAAATTTAATTGAAGATATTTCTGAACACATTGCATCCATTAATTCCGATGTAACGCTTATGATTAATGAGCGTAAAATAGCCAACAAAATTGGTGAAATTGATAAAAAAGCGGATGCCTATTGCAATAAAGTGAAACCTATTTTTGATGATATTAGATATCATTGTGATAAGCTTGAATTATTGGTTGATGATGAAATTTGGCCTTTGACAAAATACCGCGAATTATTGTTTACTAAATAACAATAAAATCATGCTAATATGCTCTAAACGCCTTACTTATGTAGGGCGTTTTGCATGAGCTAAAGGTTCTATTATGTAGTTTGTCTGATATATTTTGTAAGTCAACGAAAATATAATCTAACATGCAAATTTTTGTAAATAAATCGTATTTTTGATATGCTATTAATCATTACAAATTACATTATGAAAAGGCTTATTATAAGTGTTCTTATGCTTATGGCTGCAACCCTGATTTTTTCTCAAGCTAAAGACTCAATCGATGACAATGCGTCAAAGCAAGAAGTTGTTAGTCCAGAGAAAATGTCAACAACATTAGGGTAATATTTGAGTCGGTCACGTTGATGAATTTACCATATTAAAATTTTAAGTATTGTAATATACGTTAAAATTTTAATATGGTTTTTTTATGGCCTTAAATTTTAGTTTGTTGAGGTTATTCTTATAGGAAATTTGTTATATTGCCCACTTGTTAAAAAGCTAATAATGAGATATCTTATTGCAAAATCATCATTTTTAACTCCAATGAAATGGTGTTTTGGTTTAATCATTTCAATTGGTTTATGGAATGGTAGTGCTAGTTTCGCTCAAAATAATTCGGAGCGTGTTCAAGAAACCCAATTACCTAAAACTGATTTCTATGATTATCGCGGCACACATGGTCTGTCTACGGCTTTAGGTTCGGCTGTAATAAATGGGGATTATGCCAATCCGGAATTTGGTATATATATGGGTTTTGGCTATAAAAAATCCATTATTCCACATGTAAATGTTAACCTAACATTTAATAAATTCAATCTCGTATATAAAGATTTGTTTAATAATGGTTTCATGTCGTTCGATTTGAATGCGGAAGTTTTAGTTTTTCCGCACGAGCGTTTCTCACCGTTTGTGTTTTTTGGTGGTGGGGCAAATGCTTCTAACTATTTTGAAGCTGTAGATCCAAAAATGCAAGGAGGTCTCGGTTTAGAGTATATTATTTATGAAGGATTAAGTTTTAGAATTTTTGGTGATTATAACCACGTGTTTAGTGATGCGCTTGATGGTAAAATATATGGAGATGCAGATGATGTTTATTGGCGAATGGGTTGTGGTCTGAATTTTTATTTTGGTGGTGCCAAGAAAAAAGCCAAACTGTTAAATGCTGTGCCAACAATTATTAAAACTAACCTAATTCCTGCCGATAACTAAATAACAATTCTTATTTTTGTGGCTCAATTTTAGGATATGAGTGAAGAAGTAAGTAAACGATATGCGCAAAGAGGTGTTTCGGCCTCAAAAGAAGATGTGCACAACGCCATAAAAAACATAGATAAAGGCTTGTTCCCTAAAGCTTTTTGTAAAATAGTTCCTGATTATTTAACCAACGATTCAGAATATTGCCTAATCATGCATGCAGATGGTGCCGGAACAAAATCATCATTAGCTTATATGTATTGGAAAGAAACAGGCGATTTGTCTGTTTGGAAAGGTATTGCACAAGATGCGTTGATTATGAATATTGATGATTTGCTTTGTGTTGGTGCTACAGATAATATTATGCTTTCTTCAACCATTGGCCGTAATAAAAACAATATTCCTGGCGAAGTGCTTTCGGCTATCATTAATGGAACCGAAGCGCTTATTGCCGATTTAAAATCCTTTGGCGTTACTATTCATTCTACAGGTGGTGAAACAGCTGATGTTGGTGATTTGGTACGAACCATTATTGTGGATTCTACCGTTACAGCTAGAATGAAACGTGCCGATGTAATTGATAATGCAAACATAAAACCTGGAGATGTTATTGTAGGTCTTGAATCTTTTGGTCAAGCTACTTATGAGAAAAGTTACAATGGCGGTATGGGAAGTAATGGCTTAACATCTGCCAGACATGACGTGTTTCATAACTATTTAGCAGAAAAGTATCCAGAAAGTTTTGATGCAGCCGTTCCTAATGACCTGGTTTATTCGGGAGCTATGAAATTAACAGATAGTGTTCCAGATTCGCCAATTGATGCCGGTAAACTAGTGTTATCTCCAACACGAACCTACGCGCCAATTATTAAAGAAATTCTTGATAAATTTTCTAGTGATACCATTCATGGAATGGTGCATTGCAGTGGAGGCGCACAAACAAAAATCTTACATTTTGTGGATAACCTTCATATTGTAAAAGATAATTTATTTCCAGTGCCACCGCTGTTTAAGCTAATCCAAGAACAATCTAAAACAGATTGGAAGGAAATGTACCAGGTGTTTAATTGTGGGCATCGTATGGAGTTATATGTAGATCCAAAAGTAGCAGATACGATTATTAAAATATCTAAATCCTATAATGTTGATGCTAAAATAGTTGGTCGAGTAGAAGCAGCTTCAGCGAAAAAACTAACAATAAAAAGTGAATTTGGTGAGTTTGTATACCATTAAGTTTTAAATCTCCCAAAAAAAAGTAGTTCAATGCATAAGAGTGTTTTTGTAATTTTTATTCTTCTCGTTCAATTTGTAAGTGCGCAACCAGATTCTTTATATTTTAAACCCGCTACTAACCCTAATATTCCCGTTTGGACAAATACCAATACGGCTGGGTTAGATATTAATGAGGTGGCATTTGTTAATTGGAATTCTGGAGGTAGTAACTCTATTTCGGCACTAATAGGACTTAAAAGTATGTTGCGTTACCAGTACCGAAATTTTATTTGGGACAGTAATTTACTTGCACGATACGGACTAAATAAGCAAGAGGAGCAAGAGTTTAGAAAAACTGACGATTTATTAGAAATTAGTTCCAGTTTAGGCTTTCGGAAAAATAAGTTAACTAATTGGTATTATTCGGCACGATTTAGTTTTAAAACGCAGTTTGCCAACGGGTATAGTTATCCAAATACCTCCAATGAGATTTCAAAATTTATGGCGCCTGGATATTTATTCCTTGGTGGTGGTGCAGAGTACGGAAAGAATATTGATAAATTTTCTCTGTATTTTTCACCCTTAACCCTGAAAACGACATTTGTTTTGGATTCAGCATTGTCAGACGCAGGATCATTTGGTGTTCGGCCTGCCGAATATGACTCAAACGGAAACCTGATTCGGTCCGGAGAACGTGTGAGAAAGGAATTAGGTGTTTTGTTAACGAGTGCTTATGAAACAACGCTATTTGAAAACATATCCATTCATAACCTTATGAGTTTCTACACCGATTATATCAACGATTTTGGAAATGTGGATATTGATTGGGAAATTGTTTTAGATTTTAAGGTGAATAATTTTGTTCGCGCAACTTTAGGTTCACATTTAAAATATGATAACGATGTTAAAATTCAGGAGGAAATTGTAAATGTGGAAACTGATGAAACGGAGTTTGTTCCGTTAGGTGCACGTATTCAATGGAAGCAATTGCTAGGTGTTGGTGTTGTTTATGAGTTTTAGAAAAAAAATAATTATTTGTTAACTTTTTTATGTTGATAAGTAATTAGTTTGCTGACAGTCAGTTTGTTATATATTTTTCTTGGAAACTTCATGATTTTTATCATGGATTAAGTTTAAAATTTTTCCGTTATTTACAGTTCGTAAAAAGCAATAAAATTTTAAATAAATATAATCCATGCCAACACAAACCAAAACCCTTACAAAACCAAAAACATATACGCAAGACGAAGCCTTTGAGGCATCCGTTAAATACTTCAATGGAGATGATCTTGCTGCACGTGTTTGGATTAATAAATATGCTTTAAAAGATTCTCAAGGCAATATTTATGAATTAACACCTAACGATATGCATAAACGTATCGCTAAAGAAATTGCGCGAGTAGAAGTTCGTTATCCAAATCCTATGTCTGAACAAGAGATTTTCGATTTAATTAAAGACTTTAAATACATCGTGCCTCAAGGAAGTCCAATGGCTGGAATTGGAAATCCATACCAAACGGGTTCCTTGTCTAATTGTTTTGTAATTGGTAATGATGGCGATTCAGATTCTTATGGAGGAATCATGAAAATAGATCAGGAACAAGTACAATTAATGAAACGTCGTGGTGGTGTTGGTCACGATTTATCGCATATCCGTCCAAAGGGATCTCCAGTTAAAAATTCAGCCTTAACATCTACAGGCATTGTGCCGTTTATGGAGCGTTATTCTAACTCCACACGTGAGGTTGCACAGGATGGTCGTCGTGGTGCTTTAATGTTATCAGTTTCCATAAATCATCCAGATTCAGAAGATTTTATCGATGCTAAATTGGAGCAAGGAAAAGTAACGGGTGCCAATGTATCTGTTCGTATTGATGATGCGTTTATGAATGCCGTTAAAAATAATGGTGAGTATACGCAGACCTATCCTATATTTAGTAAAAACCCAAAAGTTTCTAAAACTATTGATGCCAACGGAATTTGGAAAAAAATTGTGCATAATGCATGGAAATCAGCTGAACCAGGAATTTTGTTTTGGGATACCATTATAAATGAGTCCGTTCCAGATTGTTATGCCGATTTAGGGTATAAAACTGTGTCTACAAATCCATGTGGCGAAATCCCATTATGTCCTTACGATTCATGTCGTTTGCTAGCTATCAACTTATTATCTTATGTTGATAATCCATTTTCAAAACAAGCATCTTTTAACTTCGAATTGTTTAAAAAACA
Source organism: Bizionia sp. (assembly GCF_048259285.1). NCBI lineage: Bacteria > Pseudomonadati > Bacteroidota > Flavobacteriia > Flavobacteriales > Flavobacteriaceae > Bizionia > Bizionia sp. Next base: position 121,933 of record NZ_JBLXHU010000004.1, read on the forward strand.
CGTGATTGTGGCACAGCGAATCATGGATGACGTTATCGATTTAGAGTTAGAAAAAATTGATGCAATATTGGCAAAAATTGACGCCGATCCAGAACAAGCTGAAATTAAAGCAACAGAGCGTAATTTATGGGTTAACATTCAGAAAAAAGCAGAAGAAGGAAGAAGAACTGGTATTGGTATCACAGCCGAAGGCGATATGTTAGCAGCTTTAGGTATTCAATATGGTAGTGAAGCTGGAAATGCATTTTCAGTGGAAGTTCATAAAACATTAGCTATTGAAACCTATCGTGCATCCGTTATGGCAGCGAAAGAGCGTGGCGCTTTTGCTATTTTCGATTCAGAACGCGAAAAGAATAATCCGTTTATACTTAGATTAAAAGAAGCAGATGAAAAACTGTATTTTGATATGTTGGAGTATGGGCGTCGTAATATAGCCCTATTAACTATTGCACCTACAGGGACAACGAGTTTAATGACACAAACATCATCAGGTATAGAACCTGTTTTCATGCCTGTTTACAAGCGGAGACGAAAGGTAAACCCAAATGATAAACATGTACGCATTGATTTCGTTGATGAGGTTGGCGATTCTTGGGAAGAATATGTGGTGTTTCACCACCGTTTTAAGCAGTGGATGGACGTAAATGGGATTGATTCTTCGCAAAACTTCACACAAGAAGAGTTAGATGATCTTATTAAGAAATCACCATATTATAAGGCAACGTCTAACGATGTGGATTGGTTAAGTAAAGTAACCATGCAAGGTGCGGTACAAAAATGGGTAGATCATTCTATTTCTGTTACTATCAACTTACCGAACGATGTAAGTGAAGAATTAGTAGGCGATTTGTATTTAAAAGCTTGGGAAGTAGGTTGTAAAGGTGTAACCGTTTATCGTGACGGATCGCGTTCCGGAGTACTTATTTCAAACGATGAGAAAAAGGAAGAAAGTCAAGCAGAAACCTTAACAAATTTCCCTGTTAAACGCCCAGAAGTGTTAGATGCTGATGTGGTGCGTTTTCAGAATAAAAAAGAAAAATGGATTGCATTTATTGGTTTAATAGATGGGAAACCCTACGAAATTTTCACAGGTTTAGCAGATGATGAAGACGGTATTTTAATTCCACGTTGGGCTGAAAAAGGCGTAATCATGAAAAGCCGAAACGAAGACGGAACCTCACGGTACGATTTTCAGTATGAAAACAAACGCGGATATAAAACAACCATTGAAGGCTTATCGCATAAATTTAATCCAGAATACTGGAACTATGCGAAACTAATTTCAAGTACGTTGCGTCATGGAATGCCAATTGATAATATTGTAGAGTTAATTAATAGTTTACAATTAGATAGTGAATCTATCAACACGTGGAAAAATGGTGTTGGTCGTGCGTTGAAACGTTATGTTGCCGATGGAACGAAAGCCAAAGGTCATAGATGTACTAATTGCGAATCGGAAAATTTAATTTACCAAGAAGGTTGCCTGACCTGTAAGGATTGTGGCTCTTCAAAATGTGGTTAAAACAAAAAAAATGTGTTAATTGTAAAAAAAAAACGCTATTTCTAATGAGATAGCGTTTTTTAATTATAATCAGTATTTGCTGCTATTCTAAACCTTAAAGATGTAATTCTGAAACAAATTCAGAATAATGGTATTTGGTGTTTTGGAAGGTTCTTTAATGTTTTTTTACGCATTCAAGAATCGCAATTGGTTGGCGTGAATTTCATAGTACTTCCAACATAAAATTAGTGGCAACAACGCCATTTATCTCAACATATCCTGACTAATATATTTATAATCTTCTAACAATTTTAAATCCGTTATTAATTTAGAATGGCCATCTTTTATCAAATATAAATTATCGCTAGTTTCAATAATATCACGATATAAATGATCGGTTATAATGATAATTTTTCGCTGTTTTTCTTCAGCAATAAGCTCTTTTATTTTTTCAATATACAAAGGTGCTACATGAGAAAATGGTTCGTCTAAAAGCACAATGTCTGTCGAGCTTTTTAATAGCATGTATGTTTCCACAACACGACGTTCGCCACCTGAAAGCTGATGAAATTTATAGTTTTTATAGATGGAAAAGGATTCAAAATGCGCAATGAATTCGTTCCAATTCACTTGAAATAATTTGAAAGCTGTTTGTAGTTTTAAGTTGTTGGGCGCAATTGGAAGTTGTGGTAGAAAATGAACGCGTTCGGTTCTGTACAAAGGTTTTAATATGGGTTTACTATCCAATCGGATTAGTTTATACTTTGGTTTTAAGGTGCCAAAAATAATATTCAGAATACAACTTTTTCCGCAGCCATTACTACCCAATATCCCGGTAACTTCACCCGTTTGGGCTTTTAGATAAATGCCATTAAGAATGCGCTTTTCTTTAAAATACAGCTCAACATTATCTAATTCTAAAATCATATAAAAACGCCAATCAACTTATAAAATAGGCTGGTTATAAAGATATCAATAATATAAATAATACCGAAGAGTTTGAAGGATGATATCCCCAGGTTCTTATAAAAAATGAGTTTGCGTTTGGCGGTTGTTTCGGAAAGGAAATACCATAAAAATCCGGTTAAAAATAGTTTTGCTAGGCAAATAACAGCATATTCAGAACCAAGAGAAATTAATAAAATAGTTGCCGCAAATGACCAAATTAGGTAAGGTTTGTAAAATAATAATATGGCTCCGAAACGTTGTATCATGACATAAAAACGGAAAATTAGATTAATTATTTTTAAAGTCATTCATAAAAAATATATCAATTCATAAATTATCGTATTTTTGGGGTACAATTCAAGGAAGAAGATGTTAGACAAATTACAGATTATAAAGCAGCGTTTTGATGAGGTGAGTGATTTAATCATTCAACCGGATATCATTACAGATCAGAAACGCTATGTGGCTTTAAATAAAGAGTACAAGGATTTAAGGTTGTTAATGGATAAGCGTGAGGTCTATTTGGAGCTTACCAACAACCTAAAAGAAGCCGAAGAAATTCTAGATGATGGTAGCGATCCAGAAATGGTAGAAATGGCTAAAATGCAATATGAAGAAGCTAAAGAAGGGATTCCGAAATTAGAGGATGAAATTAAATTTATGTTGATTCCGAAGGATCCCCAAGATTCTAAAAATGCAGTGGTAGAACTACGTGCCGGAACTGGTGGTGATGAGGCGAGTATTTTTGCAGGTGATTTATTTCGTATGTATTCCAAATACTGCGAGAGTAAAGGATGGAAGGTAGACACGGTAGATTATAGTGAAGGTACTAATGGTGGATTTAAAGAAATTCAGTTTGAAGTTACGGGTGATGATGTATACGGAACGCTTAAATTTGAAGCAGGTGTTCACCGTGTACAGCGTGTTCCGCAAACAGAAACCCAAGGTCGTGTGCATACCAGTGCAGCAACGGTTATGGTATTTCCGGAAGCTGAAGAATTTGATGTAGAAATTAATCCGAAAGATGTTCGAGTCGATTTTTTCTGTTCGTCAGGTCCTGGTGGTCAGTCGGTAAATACAACCTATTCAGCCGTGCGTTTAACGCATATTCCTACCGGATTGGTAGCCCAATGTCAAGATCAGAAATCCCAACATAAAAACAAGGAAAAAGCTTTTAAAGTATTGCGTTCCCGTTTATATGATATGGAATTAGCCAAGAAAATGGAAGAAGATTCTGCCTTGCGAGGAACGATGGTAACATCTGGTGATAGAAGTGCAAAAATTAGAACGTACAACTATTCACAAGGTCGTGTAACCGATCATAGAATTGGATTAACGCTTTACGATTTATCGAATATTGTAAATGGGGATATTCAAAGAATTATAGATGAATTAATGCTGGCGGACAACACCGAGAAGTTGAAGGCTAGTGATGAACATATTTAATTTTAAAGCCTCTATTTTTGAGGCTTTTTTTATAACATGACAACACAACAACTAACGGAACAAATCCAAAAAAAACAATCCTTTTTATGTATTGGGTTGGATGTGGATTTGAATAAAATTCCACAATATTTACTGCAGGAGGAAGATCCTATTTTTGCGTTCAATAAAGCTATTATAGATGCTACACATCATGTGTGCGTAGCCTACAAGCCCAATACAGCATTTTATGAAGCTTATGGTTTAAAAGGTTGGCAAGCACTTGAAAAAACCATTAATTATTTAAACGAAAAGCATCCGGATATTTTTACCATTGCAGATGCAAAACGTGGCGATATAGGAAATACAAGTAGCATGTATGCCAAAGCTTTTTTAGAGGATTTAGGGTTTGATAGTGTAACTGTAGCACCTTACATGGGTAAAGATTCAGTGGAACCGTTTTTGGCTTTCAAAAACAAACACACGATTTTATTAGCCTTAACCTCTAATCAAGGTGCTTTCGATTTTCAAACGAAACAGATTGATGATAAAGAGTTGTACAAACAGGTTTTAGAAACCTCTAAAACATGGGAGAATTCTGAAAACCTCATGTATGTTGTTGGTGCGACTAAAGCAGAATATTTTTCGGAAATTCGGAAAATTATTCCAAACAGCTTTTTGCTCGTTCCTGGTGTTGGCGCGCAAGGTGGAAACTTACAGGATGTCTGTAAATATGGTATGGCTGATAACGTGGGATTACTAATCAATTCATCTAGAGGAATAATCTATGCATCCAATCAAGCCGATTTTGCGGAAGCAGCAGCCCAAAAAGCTCAAAATATGCAAATGGAAATGGCAAGTATTTTAAACCATGCAGATTAAAGATCAACTACAAAGAAATATCCATTTAAACAATACACCAAAACGTATAGTGTGTCTTGTGCCAAGTATCACCGAACTAATTTACGATTTAGGTTTGGAGTCATCATTGGTTGGTGTGACGAAGTTTTGTGTCCAACCACGTCATAGTCATATCATGACTAATGTTTTGTTATTTGTTGTGTGGGTGTTCTGTTTTTAAATATAATATGCTTTATATAAACATTTTAAGTCTAGAAAGATATTATTGATTTTTTGATGTATGAAAAATAATGAACTATTAAAAATTATTGAATCTACTGCAGTTTCCGTTGCATCTTCATTTCCTGTCCTTGCATCATTGGCAACAGGTTGGAATGAATATAAGAACCACGTCCAAACTCGGAATGTTAAAAATATTATGGAAGTTTTTTATTATAAATTAAATGAAATTGACCATAAAATAAGTCATCAATATTTAGAGTCTGATAATTTAAAAGCTTTAATAGTTAAGACTTGTTTTTATGGGAAAGAAGAAATATCTAACGAAAAAAGAAAAATGTTGAGTCAGTTTCTAGTTAACTCCTGTACTAATGAACACTATGAGGATGTTACAAAAAATTCAATTTTAGAAACAATTATTAAATTATCTGGTTTCGATGTTTTAATTCTTGAAATGATTGTTGGTGATATTAACAAACCGCAATACTTAATGCTTTCTGGAAAAGAAAAATACGACCCAAATATTAAATCTTGGTCTGCAATGAGTGAGATTACTGTTATAAAATTAGCTAAACAAACAAATGAAAAAGACGTGTTATTAACATTAGAATATCTAATATCTGTTGGAGTAATAGAAAATTCAAGTCAGAAGGCTTTTAATAATGATATTGATGGTTATATTCGTCGTTTTTTGGAAAAGAAAGAATATCAAGACTTACTAAATAAGATAAAAAAATTGAGGAAACCCAATGCTACACCCAAAGAATCTATTGAACTTAAAAACCTTGAAGAACAACATCAGAGATATTTGGAGAAAAAAGAAACTGAATATAATGTAACATCTAATAATGAAAAGCATTATGTTGGTACTGCGCTTGGTTTATCTGTTTTAGCTTATTTGAAAGAATGAAATTGTGCCATACAAATAACATTGAATTATTAAAGGTTTGATTTAAGCGATAAACTAAATCACATAATTCATTCAAGCAATTAATTGACACCTCAAAAAAGTTATTAATGTAAATTCAATCATATATTTAATCTCTGAAAGGAAATTAGTAAACGGAAAATTATTCCAAACAGTTTTTTACTTGTTTCTGGTGTTGGAGCACAAGGCGGAAATTTACAAGATGTTTGTAAATATGGATTGAATAAAGATATAGGTTTATTAATCAATTCATCTAGAGGGATAATCTATGCATCCAATCAAGAAGATTTTGCAAAAGCAGCAGCTAAAAAAGCTCAAAATATGCAACAGGAAATGGCAAGTATTTTAAACCATGCAGATTAAAGATCAACTACAAAGACCTATTACTTTAAACAACAGGCCAAAACGTATAGTGTGTCTTGTGCCGAGTATTACCGAACTAATTTGCGATTTAGGTTTGGCGTCATCACTGGTTGGTATTACCAAATTTTGCGTGCATCCGCAGCATATCACATCAAAGGTGGCAGTAGTTGGTGGAACCAAGCAAGTGCATTATGATAAAATTAGAGATTTAAATCCGGATATTATTCTGTGTAATAAAGAAGAAAATACGCCGGAAATGACTCGTGAGTTGGAAGCTATTGCAACAGTCCACATTAGCGATATTAATACGGTTGAAGATTGTTTGGAGCTAATTGAAATGTATGGTGCTATTTTTCAATGTTTACCTCAAGCCAAAAACCTAATTTCAAAAATTACAACCGTTAAAACAGATTTTGAAAACTTTATAAAATCACAGCCTGTTAAGGAAGTAGCTTATTTTATTTGGAAAGATCCTTGGATGGTTGCAGCAAATGACACTTTTGTAAATTATATGCTCAAGCTAAATAATTTCAAAAATAGCTTTCAAAAAGAGACGCGTTATCCTGAAATTGCTATGGAAAAAATATATCCAACTATAGAGCTGGTATTATTATCCAGTGAGCCCTATCCATTTAAAAATGAGCATAAAAGCCTCATTCAAACACAGTTTCCAAACGCCAAAATCCTTTTGGTGGATGGCGAAATGTTTTCATGGTATGGTAGCCGATTGGTATTAGCTTTTGAATATTTTAAAACGTGGCATCGCACTGTTTTGACTTCAGAATAATCTGCTTTATTTTTCGGGCTTCAAAATATAACATATCGCTTAAACTAGCGTCTGTCATACTCACATTGTAAGCTTCTTCAATAAAGTTTTTATATGTATTCTCAAGTTCCTTTAAACCTAATATTTGTTTTAAATCGACTTTTACTTTTCCTATTTTACAGAATTGTGCACTCATAATTACTTGTTTTAAAAAGATATACGAGTAGAGCCTTGACAACAGATGTTGGTAAAAGTTAAAGTTAATCTAAAATTAAGACGAAATAGTTCGTTGTGAAGTCTCTCTATTTAAATACTTTAAACGATTTAATTTATTTAAAAGTTTAATGGCTTTAAATTCTGAAATATCGCTTTGTGCAGAATCAGTTTGCCTTAAATTATAGGCTTGTTCAACGAGTATTTTATAGCGTGATTGCAGTTTGATTTGGGACTGCTTGAGTTTTGAGAGATTTTCCATTTTTTGCCATATTGAATATTAAATATATTTAAAATATTGATAGAGAGCAAATTAAAATTAATAATTGTTAATAAAAAAAATCGATTTGTTTCCAAATCGACTTTAAGTCAATCAAATTCCAATATTCGAAGAAAAGGAATAATGAATTTTGTTCTGTATGGTTTCTAGTAATTAATCTTGTAAAGCAAACACTTTTCGTAAAATATCGGTTGTTCTAGAACTTAATTTAGTTCGGATATCTTTCTCCTCAACCGCAATCATTTTATAAACACCTTTTAGTGCTTCTTCAGTAACATAATCTGTTAAGTCGGGATTTACATTGGTTGTAAATGGAATACTATTATAACGCGTAATTAAGTTTGACCAAATTTGATCTGCACCTACTTTTTTAAAGGAGTTATTAATAATAGGTTGAAATTCTGTATATAATTCCGATTCTGTTCGGCCAGCCAAATAACGTGTTGCGGCATCATCGTTTCCTAATAAAATAGATTTAGCATCATTAAACGTAATGCCTTTTACAGCATTAATAAAAATAGGCGTTGCCGTTCCAACAGCATCTTCGGCTGCACGATTTAATACTTTTAAACCTTCATCTGCTAAACTTCCTAAACCAATATCGCGTAAGGCTTTATCTACTTTCTGTAATTCTTCTGGGAGGAGAATTTTTACAAGATCATTCTTATAAAAACCATCTTGTTTCATAAGTGTGCTCACTTGTTTGTCTATTCCTTGATCCAATGCTTGACGTAAACCATTGGCAATATCCGTATTGGAAATGCCAGGTGTGTTTTCAGGTAAATTATCAACTACTTGTTGCAGTTCAGCACATGCTGTTAGATTCAAAATTAGGACGAGGACAATTAAACGTTTTATCATGATTTGTTTTATTCAATTTTGAACAAAGATAAATATTCAGAACATATATTATTTCAAAAGCCTTATTAATTTCTAGCCATTTCTAGGTCTCGTTCACATTAAAATCCTGAAATTCAATACTATTTTTAATATCCTTACTGAAAAATGCATGCGTAAAGGGCATCTCATGGCTCATCTTTAAATTAATACAGTAATATTCCTTAAATTTGCCATGCTTAAAAAACAATTTGAATGAAAAATATTGCACCATATAATCCAAAATATAAAGTACGAATCGTAACGGCCGCCTCGCTTTTTGATGGTCATGACGCATCCATAAATATTATGCGTCGTATTATCCAAGCTACAGGTGTTGAGGTGATTCATCTTGGACATGATAGAAGTGTTGAAGAGGTTGTAAATACAGCAATTCAAGAAGATGCAAATGCCATTTGCTTAACCAGTTACCAAGGTGGTCATAATGAGTATTTTAAATATATGTATGATTTGCTAAAAGAAAAAGGTGCTAGTCATATTAAAATCTTCGGAGGAGGAGGAGGTGTAATTTTACCTTCAGAAATTAAGGAATTAATGGATTATGGAATTACCCGTATTTACTCGCCAGATGATGGTCGTGAAATGGGTTTACAAGGCATGATTAATGATTTGGTTCAGCAATCTGATTTTGCCATAGGCGATTCTTTAGATACTAAAATTGATGAATTGCCAAGTAAAAATCCGAAGGCTATTGCTCGCGTTATTTCTTCAGCTGAAAACTTTCCGGATGTTGCTAAAAGTACCTTGAATAAAATTCATGAAAAGAATAAAAATTCAAAAACGCCAGTTCTTGGAATTACGGGAACGGGAGGTGCTGGTAAATCATCGTTAGTTGATGAATTAGTAAGACGTTTTTTAATCGATTTTCCGGAAAAAACGGTAGGTCTAGTTTCGGTAGATCCATCTAAACGTAAAACAGGAGGTGCACTTTTAGGCGATAGAATTCGTATGAATGCTATTAATAACGCTCGCGTTTATATGCGTAGTTTGGCAACACGTCAGTCTAATTTAGCGTTGTCTAAATATGTTCATGAAGCCGTTCAGGTTTTAAAAGCGGCAGAATATGATTTAATTATTTTGGAGACATCGGGAATTGGACAATCCGATACCGAAATTATCGAGCATTCAGATGTGTCTTTATATGTTATGACTCCGGAATTTGGAGCAGCCACTCAATTGGAAAAAATAGACATGCTTGATTTTGCTGATTTAGTAGCTATCAATAAATTCGATAAACGTGGTTCTTTGGATGCGCTTCGTGATGTAAAAAAACAATATATGCGTAACAATCATTTGTGGGACACTCCACAAGATGAGTTGCCAGTTTACGGAACCATTGCATCACAATTTAACGATCCAGGTATGAATACGCTTTATAAAGCTGTCATGGATAAATTGGTTGAAAAAGCGGATTCTGAATTACAATCAACCTTCCATATTTCGGATGAAATGAGCGAGAAGATTTTTGTTATTCCGCCATCAAGAACACGTTATTTATCAGAAATTGCCGAAAGTAATCGCGCTTATGATAAAACAGCCAATGAACAAGTTGATGTTGCACAAAAATTATATGGGATTTATAAAACGATATGTTCGGTTGCTAACATTTCTACCGAAAGTGAGAAATCGCTTTTAAACAAGTTTGGTGTTAATCAAGAAGAGATTCTTCACGCTGTTCAGAAGGATAAAGCCAACTTTGTTAAAATGCTTATAGCAGAATTTGATCGTGTTAAATTAAATTTAGACCCTTACAATTGGGAAGTCATTACCGGTTGGGATGACAAAGTAAATAAATATAAAAATCCAATTTATTCCTTTAAAGTTCGCGATAAAGAAATAAAAATTGAAACCCATACCGAGTCCTTATCACACACGCAAATTCCAAAAGTAGCCTTACCAAAATATCAAGCATGGGGCGATATTTTAAGATGGTGTTTACAAGAAAATGTACCTGGTGAATTTCCATACACATCAGGTTTATATCCTTTTAAACGTACAGGTGAAGATCCAGCACGTATGTTTGCGGGTGAAGGTGGACCAGAACGTACCAACAGACGTTTTCATTACGTAAGTGCAGGTTTACCAGCCAAGCGTTTATCAACTGCTTTTGATAGTGTAACGCTTTACGGAAACGATCCAGATTTACGTCCAGATATTTATGGGAAAATTGGAAATGCTGGTGTGTCTATTTGCTGTTTAGACGATGCCAAGAAACTCTATTCTGGTTTCGATTTAGCCAACGTGATGACTTCGGTTAGTATGACAATTAATGGTCCTGCACCCATGTTATTAGGGTTCTTTATGAATGCAGCTATCGATCAGCAATGTGAAATGTATATTAAAGAAAACGGCCTTGAAAAAGAAGTAGAAGCTAAAATAGCCAAACTTTATAAAGGTAAGGAGCGTCCGCAATATTATGGCGATTTACCAGATGGTAACAACGGTTTAGGGCTTATGTTGTTAGGCGTAACAGGCGATCAAGTATTACCTGCAGATGTGTATGCAGACATTAAAAAGAACACCATTGCGCAAGTGCGAGGAACGGTTCAAGCAGATATTTTAAAGGAAGATCAAGCACAAAATACTTGTATTTTCTCTACCGAATTCGCTTTGCGATTAATGGGAGATGTTCAGGAATACTTTATTGAGAATAATGTGCGTAATTTTTATTCGGTTTCTATTTCTGGCTACCATATTGCAGAAGCAGGAGCCAACCCAATTACACAATTGGCCCTGACTTTATCTAATGGTTTCACTTATGTGGAATATTATTTAAGTCGTGGTATGGACATCAATAAATTTGGTCCAAACTTATCCTTCTTTTTCTCAAATGGAATTGATCCAGAATATGCGGTTATAGGTCGTGTGGCCCGAAAAATATGGTCCAAAGCCATGAAAAACAAGTATGGTGCTAATGCTAGAGCGCAAATGCTGAAATATCATATCCAAACATCCGGACGTAGTTTACACGCGCAGGAAATTGATTTTAATGATATTAGAACCACGCTTCAAGCTTTATATGCTATTTATGATAACTGTAATTCCTTACATACCAATGCGTATGATGAAGCCATTACCACACCAACAGAAGAATCGGTGCGTCGTGCTATGGCTATACAGTTAATTATTAATAAAGAATTAGGATTGGCCAAGAATGAAAATCCAATTCAAGGTTCGTTTATTATAGAAGAATTAACCGATTTAGTTGAAGAAGCTGTCTTGTTAGAATTTGATAGAATTACGGAGCGTGGTGGTGTTTTAGGCGCTATGGAAACCATGTACCAACGTAGTAAAATACAAGAAGAAAGCTTGTATTACGAAACCTTAAAGCATAACGGCGAATTCCCAATTATAGGTGTGAATACCTTTTTAAGTTCTAAAGGGTCTCCAACAGTTCAACCAGCGGAAGTTATTCGCGCTACAGAAGCCGAAAAGCAAAATCAGATTACAACCTTAAAGAATTTACATGAGTCCAAAGACACGACGGACTTATTAAAAGATCTTCAAAATAGAGCCATTCATAATGAGAATATTTTTGAAGCTTTAATGGATGTTTGTAAAGTGTGTAGTTTAGGTGAAATTACATCTGCTTTATTTGAAGTTGGCGGTCAGTATAGACGAAATATGTAAGCTAATTATCTATGCAATTATAAAAAAAGAGGATAACATAGGTTGTCCTCTTTTTTGTTGGTAAAACTAACATAGTGCGTTTATTTCTTGGACGGTTTCCTACTTGATGAGCTGCAATGCGTCACGCTTACTTTCGTCAGAGCGTTTTTTTTGCTCCCAATACGGTTCGTTGATACTTTTTTTCAATTGCGCTTCCGTTATTAACCCATCACCATTATTTTCGGTCCACGCGAGAATTTTATACGGAAATTGTTTTTCAACATTAATCGTAACTGTTCTGTTATAATTCAGGTACTGAACGGTGTAGTTTGTTGTGGAATCTGTTTCGGTTTTGCTAATTTCGGCTTTGGTAGCTTCTAAATCTTTATGGTTAAAACGACTGTATAATGTGGAGAAAATCATGTTGGTTTTTCCCAAAGGAAGTTGCCCTTTATGGATGCGAATTCGCGTCATCAATTCGTCTTCTAAAAGTGCAATAGGCATATCCTTTTCCGTATCTCCTTCTGCTTCAAAGTATGAGAATTCCTGAAAATGATAATTGCTTTCCTTTAAGTTGAGCTGCGTAAATGTATGTCCACACCATTCTTGGATACTTGTGTTTAGCTTTAAAGTATGCGGATGTTTTTGTGAGTTTATAGGTGTAAATGTTGAGCTTACAACAGAATAATCGTAGATCCCTGTATTAAATTTTCTAATGTTATTAAGTTTCATAACTGATACATTATCTGCACCAGCAGCATCGGGATTATCAAGTTTCACCTGTTTGCTTAATGAAAATGGTTCAGTAACAAAGATAAGAACCACTTCGCCATCACGAATTTCACCATACCGAGATTGCTTTAAAGAGTAACTGTTCAGTTCGGCTTTGCCTGTATACCAATACGCTTTAAACTCGTCGTCCACAGCTGCTGGATTCCATTGTATTTCTGCCGTTGTTGCCGTATCGGCTGCCTTCTTATCCTGTTTACAGGCAAGCAACGAAAAGATGGCTAATATGCAGTATGTTTTTAAAAGGTGTGTCATTTCTTGAAAGGATTTATTTTATTGTTATGCACAGTGCTTATTAGATTCTTGTGGTTTTAATCAGGACGGATGAAATTTCTGTCTAACGGTTTTGTATAAGATTAGTGGCGTGTTGAGTGCGAGGATTTTCCGAAGGAAAATCGGAAGCAAGCAAACACGCACTTTTCCTTTGATTAAGCACTAAAATAAACATTTTTTATACACAGTGTTGGCAACTCGCTTTTTTATTCAATTACGATAAGTATTCATTTATTAAATAAATCAAAAAGAGAGGTGATATAAACGATATTGCAAAGTAGAAATAGGAGAATATTTTGAACCTTAACGATATTTCTAGCTTTCTTCGAACTATTTTTTCAGTTCTATTCTTAATTTGATACTGATAAAAATTTAAAATTGTCACTCCGATATTAATGATTAAAAACCATTTAGGTAAAAAAGAAAAATCAATTCTAAAAAAATAATAAACAAGAATTACAAAGAAAAATATATTTAAAGACTGCACAGTTGAAATTATTATAATCGGAAGATACTGCGGTGTATCATCACTATTTTTCTTCAAATTATAATAATAGAGAAAGAGTTTGTCGTAAAAATTATAGATTTTCTCCAATTACTTGTCTGATATTATTTTTTTTAGCTTGTTATCAACGTTGTTGTGACTAGTGTTTTCTTTATTCCGGTTTATATGGTCCAAGAAATTTGTCTCCGTTAAAATGTATTAAATGGTCTGGGTTGTCAGCAATCCATACTTCTGTTTCCCAAGCAACATCTGTCATAAATTGTCTGAACTTTGGTCTGTTCAAAAATGCTGTTACATATACTATGTCAGCTTTACAGTCTTTCGTTAGTTTTTGAAGTTGGATTAGTCTCAATTCGCTAATCGGACCCGAAGAGTGAACTGCTTCTATCAAATAGAGCCAATTCTTTTTCTTCGAATATGCGATAACATCAGGTAATTCTTCGTGTGAAATTTCAAAGAAGTTTAGTTCTTCAAGTTTTTCTTTTTCTAAATAGAGGTATTTGTCAGAGGTATCTCCAACATAAAAGATTTCTGCACGGTGTCCATATCTCGGCAAAAAGTCCTCAATAATCGCTTTTTGTAAATCATTGTGTTCTCCTGCTGAAAAAGTCAGTTCGCCACCTGAAGGAAGCGTAACATTGACTTTAGCTATTTCCCTTTCCCTTTTTAGTTTTTTGCTCAATGGCTCAATATTCTTCAATTTTTCGGATACCTTCTTCTCCCAATCTTTTGAGCCAAAATCTCTAATGAGTTCAGCATAAGTTGGATTGATTGAATAACCACGTGTTGAGTCGTTTGTCGCAGAGTTTGGACTTGATTGCAAAACCACTTCTGCAACTGTTAGTAATTTCAGGTCTTTTCTACGAATGTCGTCATAAGAACCTGAACTTATATTTTCTCCAAAATGATTGTTGACGTAGATTATTATATCTCTTGTTTTAAGAGCATATCCACTATTTAGATCTTTTGAATTTTTAAAATCAGCAATTTTCTTAACGTCAGCACTAGCTAAAAATGTAATTGCCATTCTTTCTAGTCTTCTCGGTGTAGTATCTAAAGGAATTCCAAAAACGTTAAGGATATAAAGCGTTGTATTTATCAGTTCCTGAACTTGGGGCGATTTTTCTCTAAAAGTTTTTGTTTTATCGGGACTGATATATTGCTTCATTCTCAAATAGTTTTAACTGTTCGTTTTCTGTAAGTATATATTGATTTTCATCATCGCACATTAAATGATTTTTAATGTTTAGTGCTAAATTATATGCGAAATTAGGCGCAACAGCATTTCCAATTTGGTTGTATTGGTTTGTTTCTGTTCCTGAAAAGTGAAACCAATCGGGGAAACTTTGAAGTCTGGCGGCTTCTCGAACTGTTATTCTTCTTCTGCGACCATCTTTCAATCTCACTCGGTGCATATCTCCCGTTGCTCCTGCTAAATTTCTACAAGTTAGAGTTCTTGCTGGTCTGTCTAAATACAAATCTCTTGGATTGATACATTTTGACGCTTTTTCATATTTAGCAACGTATCTATCCATAGATTCTGTAAAAAACTTTGATTCTTCGTTAAATTGAAATGCCAGTTCTCCCAAAGCTTGACCTGCGGTTATTTGTTTATTAATTTTTTTTGGAAGATTGATTTTTTGTTTTGAACCCATTACGATTACTCGTTCTCTGTTTTGAGGAACTTCATAATTTTTTGCATTTAAAAGTGAATAGTTGATGTAATACCCCAAACTTTCCAATTCTTCAATCACTTCTTTTAAGTACCATTTGTTTTTGTAGAGCATTCCACGAACGTTTTCAAATAGAAGAACTTCTGGTTCAAGTTGTTTGATTGCCGATAAAAATATAGGAAATCCATCCCTAGAATCCTTTAAACCCAGTTGCTTTCCGCCCACACTAAAAGGCTGACAAGGTGGGCCACCTATTACTATATCAGCTTTCGGATATTTAGATTCAACGGTTAATTTTTCGTTGATACACTTTCCAATTAAATTTTCATTGTAAGTGTTAGCAGCTTGTTCATCCATTTCATAGCCAATAGTCTTAAAACCATTAGCTTCAAATCCAAGGGAAAGTCCGCCGCAACCTGCAAAAAGGTCAAGCACTGTTTTATTCAAATCAGTGTCAATCCAAGGTTTCAGTTTATTATTTATTTCTTCCCAATATTCCATTCTTCAAAGTTACGGATTTTTTTGCATTAGGCACAACAAGCACATATAACCACCTGTTCTAAATGGACTACTAAAATAACATTTAAAAGCAGTAAACAAGCAGAATAATGGGTTAAATTCAATGGGCATTTATAAAGAGACGCGGAGTTGTGTTTAAAATAAAAAATCTTTTTTTGCATCTTTTTGGAAATATTCACGTCTATTATATGAATTTAAAAATTAGATAGTATGAAAAATATAGATTGTACCTGTAACTGTTCAAGTTGTAAAGGTGGTAATTGTGCTGGATGCACCTGTGAAAACTGTACCTGTAACAACTGCAACTGTTAAGATGTGCTAAAAACATTGTAAAGCAGAACGTATTTAGTAAATTTATACTAAAGGTTCTGCTTTTTTAATATTGAGAAAATGACCACACACGATATATGGAATACCTATGCTGATGATATTAAATACTTTATTTTAAGTAAAGTAAAAGAGCCTGCCATTGCTGATGATTTGCTGCAAGAAACCTTTATAAAAGTGCATACCAAAAAGGATATGCTAAAAAATGATGAGAAGTTGAAATCTTGGTTATTTAGCATTGCACGCTTTACGGTTATGGATTATTTTAGAGCACAAAAAACCATAGCCAAATTACCGGAAAATGAATTAGTGGACACAGATTTTACACCCGAGCATACGGAACATGACTGCTTAAGAAGCATAATAAAAAGTTTACCAAAAAAATATAGAGATCCCTTGTTTTTATCTGATATTAAAGGGATGAAACAAGCGGATATAGCACATCAATTACAGTTGGCATTACCTACCGTAAAATCGCAAATACAACGAGGTAGAAAACTAATTACCCAAGGTTTCATGTATTGTTGTGACTTTACACGCAATGATTCTGGTTTTCTAGTTGGCGAAATAAAAGACAAAAAGGACTGTAAAATTTGCCGTTAGAATACCAATTCGCAAACGAGCTTGTATAATTCAACACCTTGTTTTCAGGTGCCAAAGTTGTAATTATATGGATTTAATTATATTTGACGTTTAAAACCAACGATATAATGAAAGAAAACTACTTTAACCTGTACTATAAATTAGTAGCTGTGGTCTGCTTTTTTGTGGCTATTAGCTTTACTCAACGTGTTCATGCGCAAGCCTTTGAAATTACACCATCTTATGGGTATCAATTTGGTGCCAAATTAAATTATGGTGGAAATTATATTAAATTTAATGATAGCGACCAATATGGTGTTACCGTAGGATTTGAAACGTTAAATGAATTAATGGTTGAAGTCAGTTATATTCACCATGGTTCTGAAGCGTTAATCAAGGATTATTTTATTAGTCCTATTGAAAGTCGGTTGGCAGATTTATCAGCAGACTGGATATTGATTGGTGGTAACAGATATTTTGGTAATTCGGATAAAGTGAAGCCCTTTTTTGGTGGAAATTTAGGTATGGTAATTTTATCATCTAGCAATGAAAACCCTCTTTTAACCAACCGCTCGTATAGCGAAACAAAATTCGCATTTAGCTTTAAAGGTGGTGTAAATATCATGTTTAATGAAGTTGTCGGTTTAAACCTGCAAGCCAACCTTATGATGCCCGTGGATTATGGTGGATTTTATGTTTATGGAGGCTCTGGAGGAATTTCAACAGGCGCGGGTGCCAATAGTACAATTGCGCTTTTTGGATTTAGTGGTGGTTTCGTATTCAGAATAGAATAAATATTTAAACGGTATAAGTTTAAAACATTTAAAAAATGACCTCACAGGTTTAGCATCTGTGAGGTTTTTTTATTGTTATATACTTTACTTTCAGAAAATAAGAATCGGTATTAAAGTTGTAAGTTTGTGCCATTCAAATCAACAAACTAAAGTCTACATGTCCTTTAAAAAATTCCATCCCATACTTAAAGAAGCTTTACAGGCTCAAAATATGGAAGCACCATTACCATTTCAGAATGCCATTTTACCAAAACTAAAAGGTGGTATGGATGTTTATGGAATAGCGCCAGCGGGTGCCGGAAAAACAACGGCTTTTATTTTAGCGGCTGTTCATAAATTAAAAGCGGAAGCTTTTGAAGATTCGCCACGTGCTTTAATTATGGTTAAAGATAAAGAAGCAGCTTTGCACTTAAAAGACCAGTTTGAGCAGTTTACAAATGAAACCGATTTGCGTATTTATTGCGCCTATGATGAGTATGATTTGGAAAAGCAAAAGGAAGAAATTTATTTTGGAGTCGATATCATGATTGTTACACCAAAACGCTTAAATAAGTTATACTTTTTAAACGGAATTCATTTAGGACAATTGCAATTGTTTATCATGGAGGATGCCGAATTCTTAATGCGAAATAACTATCAGAATGATGTGTTGCGTGTGGCCGAAAGTTTAAAGAAATGCCAATATGTTATTATGGCTGAAAAGCTATCGCCTAAATTAAAAAGTCTTCAAGAAAATATGATGAGTAACGCGCACATTGTTACTGGTTAAATATCTTATAATGTTAAGGTCCAGGTATGTTGCAACTGCTTGAATTTTTTCAGTTCTGAACGTAATAAAGGAAGGTAATCCTTGCCATCACTATTACAGTTTTCTAAACGTTTAATGTTTTTATTTAGCAAATACGTTAAGCGTTTTACTGAAGCAATATGCTTGTATTTATTTTCAGAGTACCGCGCCTCTTCGGCTTTTGCTATTTCTGGTGCTAATGAAACGGATTGCTGAACAATATCTCCTGAAAAATATATAAATGCATTTTCCGAACCATCTTCATGTAAAGCTGATAAGTCTTGGTTTAAGTAGGTTGAAATGCTTCGCGAAAGCGTAATAATATCCATAGCCTTTTGATATAGAGGTGAATGGAATAAGCTTGAAGAGATGTGGGTAATCATATTATATTAGCAATTTTATCAAAAATAGCGACAAGTTTTCATATCTTACTTTCGATATTAAAGTAAAAACGTATATTTGATTTAATAATCGACTTATTACTGTTAAATAACCTTAATATGAGTATTGATAGCTTAAATTGGAAAATATTAAAGTGTTTACAACAAAATGCAAGGACTTCCAATGCCGAAATTGGTAGGCAAATTGGTATTAGTTCGCCAGCCGTTTCTGAACGTATAAAAAAAATGGAAGATGCTGGGATTATTCAACATTATCATACAACCGTTTCCCCTTTTGAAGCTGGTTATCAGTTAAAAGCATTAATTACTATTCGTGCTTTTATGGGTATGTTAAAGCCGTTTTTAGAGAAAGTAAAAACCTATGATGAGGTTATTAATTGCTACCGCATTACAGGTAATGAGAACATTGTCATGGAAGTGGTTCTAAAAAACCAGAAACATTTGGAGGCTTTTATAGACCAATTAATTGTTTACGGTGAAACAAAAACACAGATTGTTTTATCGCATGTGGTTAAACATAATGCAGTGAAACCTTTGAAATAGTTAATTAAATTTTTAACACCTGTAATAAGAATTTACCCATTACGAAACCGGTTCATGTTTCTTTAAATAGCGCATTAATAACCATAATAAAGCAATACATAAAATGGATAACAGTGTCATGATGTACCAAGTGTTTTCAAAGCCTACGGAATCGGCGAGCTGCATTCCTGCGTTATGCCCAAAAATATGCGCTATGGAAAAAGCAATGCTGTAAAGTGCCATATATTCACCTTGGTTTCCCTTTTTAGCACGCTCCATAGCGAATGCATTTGAGAATGGAAATGTTATCATTTCGCCAACCGTCATAAATAACATACCAATTAGTAAAATGCCAATCCAAGGCGTAACATTGAGTACTACAAAACTAATTCCAACCAAAATAGCTCCAAAAACCATTAATGTTGTTTTGCTATACCCTGTATTTTCTAGCCATTTAATGAGTGGCATTTCTAAAATAAAAATGAAGGCACCATTTAAACCTAGGAGAATACCAATTTCTAATTCGGTTAAATAATGCACATCTTTATAGTAAAGCGGCATGGTTGAGAAATATTGTAAAAATACAATACCAAACATGGTCATGGCAGCTAGAAAAATCCAAAAGGCTTTATCTTTATAAGCGGATTGTGGGTTTTCATTAATGATACTATCTTGCGTTTTGGCTTTTTTAGGATGCAGAACATTTACTAATAAAATAGTGGCTAAAATACAGGTAATACCATCCACCCAAAAAAGTCCCGCATAACTCATAGTAGTTATAATGATACCGCCAACAGCTGGACCTGCAGAAAAGCCCAGGTTTATAGCTAAACGAATAAGCGTTACAGAACGTGTTTTATTTTCAGGTTTACTGTACGCGCTTAATGCTACAAACATTGCAGGACGGAACATATCTGCCACTAACATAACCAAAAATATACCCAAGCAAACACCAGCAAAGGTGTGTAAAAATTGCAAGCCTATAAACAGGATTCCTGTGGCTAGTAAACTTCTTACCATTACTTTATAATAACCAATTTTATCAGTTAGTTTGCCACCAAGCCATGAACCACAAACGGATCCTAATCCAAAAGCAGTCATAACCCATCCCACTTGTGCAAAAGATAAGTTTAAATCTGTAGTCAGGTATAACGACAAAAATGGAATAACCATGGTGCCAGCACGATTAATTAATGTAATTAATGCCAACCACCATATTTCTGAAGACAAACCTCGAAAGGTATCTATATAGCTGTTGTAAAGTTTTTTCATGTTAGTTATTGGTGGTTATATAAACTAAAAAATCCGACGCAATGGTCGGACTTTCATATAATGGTTATGTTCATTTAAAATTATTCACATACATATAGCGTCCAACTCATCAATAATGAGATATGAGATTTTCTATACGTGGTGACTCTTTTTAGCATGATGGTATGTTAATTTGCTTACCAAAGCTAAACAAAATATGAATAAGTTGTACTTTTGAAGTCAAAAAAATAATTCTCATGAAAATAGTTTTTAGTTTTTTAGTGCTTTTTATAGTAATTAGTTGTGCTCAAAATAAAGAACCATTATTAGGGGAAACAGAATGGCAGCGCCAACAAAATGCCGATTTTAAGGATGCCAGTAAATCGCCACTTAAAGCCAAGGATAGAAAGAATTTTAAGACCTTGGATTTTTTTCCTGTAGATTCTTCCGCAATTGTCAAGGCTACATTAAAACGAACGCCAGATTCCGATTGGTTTTTAATGCAAACCACAACCGATCGTGTTTCTAATGAGCGCGTTTATGGAATTATAACCTTTGAACTTCATGGAAAAACGTTTGAATTATCTGTTTACCAAGGTCAAGATTTAATGACTCAAGAAGGTTTTGAAGATTATTTATTTTTGCCGTTTATAGACCATACTAATGGTGAAACTACTTATGGTGGTGGCCGTTATATTGATTTAAGAATTCCTGAAAACGATACAATGATTATCGATTTCAATAAAGCATATAACCCTTATTGTGCCTATGACGAAAAGTATTCCTGTCCCATTGTACCACGAAATAATTATTTAGACATTGAGGTAAAAGCAGGTGTGAAGGCTTTTAATAAAAAATAAAGCGCCTAACAAATTTGTCAGACGCCTTAATTGCCACTAATCTCAACTTAATTTTTAATAATCCGTTTGGATATACTTCCGGTTTCTGTGGTTATTTGTAATAAATATATGCCTTGTGGCAAAATAGAAATCTCTATTTTTTCGAGATGACTCTGTATTTGCTTGACAACTTTTCCATTCATATCAATGAGTACGGTTGATTTTATTTGAATGCTATTTGGTGTTTTAATATGCACATAATCTGTTGCTGGATTCGGGTATATTTTTATTTCTGAAAGGGTTTCAGAGCTAATACCTAAAGTACCATCAATTTCAAATAATTTCCGGTCATAAAGAGACCATGAGCCATCGGCATTTTGTACACGAATATGCAAATAATGATCACCTTGAGCCAATCCCGTAGTGGTTGGGATTATTACAGTTTCATCCAAATCATCACCTGAAACGGTTAAAGCTGTAGCCAAGCCAACACCTGGATCTACATCTATATAATATTCGGCGGAAACAATAGAGGCATTATTGGTAAACGGAATATCTGCTACGTGAAACGATTTTCCATCATAAAGACTCCAGCTATTAGCACTATTTTTGACGCGCATAAACAATCGGTGTGTGCCAATGGACAGGCTTGATGTTGGAATACTTAAATCGTCATCTAAAGAGGCAACATCATTTACATCTACAATGGTGCCATTTCCAATGCCTGGATCTGTATCAAAAAAGTATTCAGCTTCCACAATGTCACTAATATTATTATACGGAACATCAGAAACGCGAAAGGTTTTTGTATCGTACATACTCCATTTGTTATTGCTATTCTTCACACGTATTAACATGGTATGTGTCCCAATAGATAGGCTACTTGTAGGAATTGTGAAGTTTTCATCTAATAAGGCAACATCCGCAACATCTATGGTTGTTCCATTGCCTAAACCAGGATCTGTATCAACAAAGTATTCGGCTTCAACAATATCAAAGTTATTAGAAACGGGAATATCAGATTTTCTAAAAGTTTTAGAGGTGTACAGACTCCATTGGTCATTATCGTTTTTAACGCGTACAAACAGCTTGTGCGTACCAGCTGGCAATCCGCCAATTGAAATGTTCAGATTTCTATTTAAAATATTAGAATTAACGCTATTTACAGGAATTGCATTTCCAATTCCAGGATCGGTATTAAAAAAGTACTCAATTCCTGTAATATTGACTGTGCTATTAAATGGTACGTCAGATACTCTAAAAGTTTGGTTATTATAAATGGAGGTTATGCCATCGGCATTTGTAACTCTCATAAATAATTGATGTGTTCCTGCAGGTAGTCCTACCGTAGAAATGCTAAATGTTTGATCTAACAAGTCTACATCTGGATCAATATCTACCAGAATACCATTTCCAATACCAGGATCGGTATTAAAAAAGTATTCAACACTGGCAATATCCGATTGCGCTAACGATACACCAACACAAAAGCAGCCTAGTAAAAAGGTATATAAAGCTTTCATAATTTTGGGTGTTTTTAGTTAGTTTTATTAGCGTTTGCTTTTAAATTTACATTTAAGCTTGTGCCGGCAGGAACCATATTATTGAAAATTGACATTTCAGTTAAATAAGGTAATTCTGTTGGAAAACCTCGTACGTCAAAATCATAATACCCATTAAAAATACCTACATCATTTCCATCTGTACCAGCGTCATTTCCAACTGAACTGTTGCCTAAATTATAATTATTAGTTGCAGCCCAAAGTGGATTGTTTGCAGGAATACTTACAAAAAATGGATTTTGATTATTAAAATTCCCAGTACCATTTAAATCTGCAATAGTTTGTGTTCCGTAATGGTATGTTAAAGAATTGTTGTGAATAATTGGTGTGCCTCCGTTTTGATCTACAATTGCTTGATTGTTGGCAGTAAACACCCAAATATTATTTTGGCATACTAAATTATTAGGATTCAA
Source organism: Bizionia sp. (assembly GCF_048259285.1). Taxonomy (NCBI): domain Bacteria; kingdom Pseudomonadati; phylum Bacteroidota; class Flavobacteriia; order Flavobacteriales; family Flavobacteriaceae; genus Bizionia; species Bizionia sp. Next base: position 145,177 of record NZ_JBLXHU010000004.1, read on the forward strand.
AAATATGCTCCATTGAAAAGCTGTTTGGTCCGCAACAATCACGTTATTATTAAAGATAGTTGTATCGTTAAAATACTGTAAACCATTATTTCCAATGTTTTGAATAAGATTATTGGTTATAGTAATGTTCGTGCTATTCGTTAGTGTTGCATTCAGGTAAATTAAATTTTTAATAACATTACCTCTAATAGTAATGTCTTCATTACCAATGGAATTTGCGTAAATTCCTACGGCTATAGCGCAATTTTCAATTAATAAATTATTCACATTGTTGCCGGTGATTATGTAGCCAATAACATGTAATCCGGAAATCTTAACGTTGTTAGCCGTAACTGTGATATTTCCAGCTGATGAAGCTTCTCCATTGTTAAGTTCTGGTGCATGACCCATACCTAAAACTGTGACGCCTTTATTAACTGTAATGTTCCCATAAGTCGTGCTGGACGGCTGAATCATAATGATGTCGCCATTGGAAGCTCCTGCAATTGCAGCCGCAAATGTTGTGTAAACATGTGATGGCGAATCGTCAATAAAGGGGTTGTTGTCCACTATTAACGTGTTTTGTGCATTTGTAAAGCTTACTACAAGTAAAGCGATACCTAAAATAAATTTTTTCATGATAATTAGATTTAAGATTAATATTGTCAAAAAGCCTAATTATATGCATGCCAGAACATACGTGGAATGTCGTATATTTTAAATTACTTCAAAATTTTAAAAGTGAAGGATTTTCCTCTATTCATGAAGTGTTACGAAGAAATAGGTTGAGAATTTGATTTTTAAATTTCCGTTCTAAATACGCTTTTTTTTATTTAACGAGAAAAATTCCAAGGAAAACGGCCAGAAAACCAAGGGCAAAACTAGCAATGGTATACATAGCGAAACTCATAAAGTCTCCGGATTTTAAAAACACATGATTTTCATAAGCAAAAGCAGAGAAGGTGGTAAAGCCGCCACAAAAACCAGTAGCTAGTAACGCCAAATGATTTTCGGACAAGGAATTATTTTTAGCCGCCATACCCAATATGATACCAATAAGTAAACTACCTAAAATATTTGCTAAAAACGTACCGTAAGGGATTCCTGTTTCAGTATTGTTTAAAAATTTACCGACTAAAAAGCGCAATACACTTCCAAAACCACCTCCAATAAATACCAATAGGATTTGTTTCATTTGTATTTCAATTAATTGCAATATAAATTTCGGTAATCCAATTGGCTGGATTTGGTTTTTGACTTGGTTCTGTTAAATAAACTTCTAACATCGGGCCTGTTTCGGAAGTTTCCATATTATATTGTCCAATATAACTCCTTGTCGCGTCTCTAGCTTCCTTTAGGTTTGTATAATTTCCTTTTAATGTTGTTTTAACCGCTTTAAAGGGTTCCAGCTGTCCTGTTAAAATATCGCTTTGTGTTGTTATAACTTGTGTGGTTGTTGGAATACAAACGGAGAACATAACGGCATTATTAGGTTCATCCCAATTGTGATAATATACAAATGGAGCACCTGCCATGGCAATGTTGTTTTTTATGCTATAACTTTTTACACTTGGTAGCACTTTGCTAATCGTTGTTTGTATGTCTGAAATTTTACTAGAGGTGGTTTTGTAAATATAGAAACCACCACCATGTTGCGCAATTCCATCCACCTGAATACTGTAAACCTCCATAGCAGCAATAACTATGTTGTTTAATTTGTCTAAACCACGCTCCAATTCAGGACTCATCATTTTTTCATGACCACCATTTATTAAGGCGTATCCTTTTTCATAAAATGATAAATTATCAGAATACAGAGTCCAAGACACTTCCGTTTCTTTGGCTGAAATTTGTTGGAACTCCCAATTTACTTGTACTGATGCCGATTCATTTAAAAACAGCTCCTGGTTGATGGTTTGAAACGGAATGGCTTCAACCGTTTTAATATGTCCCTTTTCATCACTGCTTTCCCAGCTATATGTGCTGCCAATACCCATAGTGGTATCGGAAAGAACCGTTTTTGTTTCAGGATCAATTTCAACCCAAGGAGACAAAGCGTCCCAATTTTTATAATCAATGACATGGTTGTAAATAACTTGCGATGGTGCCGCAATAGTTCGCGTTCGTGTTACCTTAAAATCATTGGGTTGCACAGCAACATATATAGAGATACCAATAATTAAAATAAGTAAAAAGAACAGGATGTATTGAATTGTTTTCATGAATGATTGGGTTATAAATCAAAGATAAACAATTTTATGCGTTAATAATTAATGTTACATTTGTGAATACTAAAAAAACACTTAAACATATGAAATTAAAATTGATTGTAGGTTTGGCGTTAGTGGCTCCTTTTTTCTATTCATGTAATAATGATAAATCGGAACCAAAAGCCGAAATAGTTGAAACTGAAACAAAGGTTGAAACTGAATTTGATTTTAATGTAGAACAATTTGCAGACATTAAAATCTTACGTTATCAAATTCCGGGTTGGGAAAATTTAACGCTAAAAGAACAAAAACTGGTTTATTATTTAGGACAAGCGGGTTTAGCTGGTCGCGATATTACTTGGGATCAGAATTATAGACACAATTTAACCATTAGAAATGCTTTTGAAAATGTGTACACCACATATACAGGTGATAAATCATCAGCAGATTGGGAAGCTTTCGAAACGTATTTAAAGCGCGTTTGGTTTAGTAATGGTATTCACCATCATTATTCAAATGATAAAATGAAACCTGAATTTTCAAAAGACTATTTAGTTGGTTTATTAAAACAAACGAATACAACTTTAGAAGGCGAAGCTTTAGAAGTTTTATTTAATGACAAGGATTCTAAAAAAGTGAACCAAGCTAAAGATGTAGATAATGTATTATTATCAGCGGTTAACTTCTATGGTCCAAATGTGACTATGGCAGAAGTTGAAGCATTTTATAAAACGAAAAAATCTCCAGATCCTGAAAAGCCATTATCTTTTGGATTAAACTCTAAATTGGTAAAAGAAAACGGGAAAATTGTTGAACAAGTATATAAGTCTGGTGGTTTATATGGTTCAGCTATTGATAACATTATTCCTTGGTTAGAAAAAGCACAAGGTGTTGCTGAAAACAAAGCACAAGGCGATGCTATTGCCCTATTAATTAAATATTACCAAACGGGCGATTTGCAAACTTGGGATGACTACAATGTAGCATGGACGGCTGCTACCGAAGGAAATATTGATTATATAAATAGTTTTATTGAAGTATATAATGATCCATTAGGTTACACCGGAAGCTACGAAACCATTGTACAAATTAAGGATTTTGATATGTCTGAAAAAATGTCTGTTTTATCAGAAAATGCGCAGTGGTTTGAAGATAATTCGCCATTAATGGAAGATCATAAAAAGAAAAATGTTGTCGGTGTTTCTTACAAGGTAGTTAATGTAGCTGCAGAAGCTGGTGATGCGTCTCCAAGTACTCCAATTGGCGTTAATTTACCAAATGCTAACTGGATTCGTGCAGCAGTAGGAAGTAAATCGGTTTCTTTAGGAAACATAATTCATGCATATAATAATGCAGGAAGTACAGGTCGCTTAAAAGAGTTTGCAAATGATGCCGAAGAAATTCAACTCGAAGAAAAATACGGACAAGTGGCAGATAAATTACACACAGCCTTACACGAAGTAATTGGTCATGCTTCAGGACAATTAAATCCTGGTGTTGGTGAAACGAAAGAAACACTTAAAACCTATGCGTCTACATTAGAAGAAGGTCGGGCAGATTTAGTAGGTCTTTACTATCTATACAATCCAAAATTACAAGAATTAGGTTTAGTGGACGATTGGAAATCTGTAGGAAAAGCAGCTTACGATGGCTATATTAGAAACGGTTTAATGACACAATTAATTCGTTTAAATATAGGTGATGAAGTTGAAGAAGCCCACATGCGTAACAGACAGTGGGTGAGTGCTTGGGTTTTTGAAAAAGGCCAAGAAGCAAATGTTATTGAAAAAGTAACTCGCGACGGTAAAACTTATTTCAATATTACAGATTATGATAAATTGCATGATTTATTCGGACAATTATTACGTGAAACACAACGTATTAAATCAGAAGGTGATTTTGCAGCTGTTCAAGCTTTGGTTGAAACTTACGGTGTAAAAGTAGATCAAGAAATTCATGCCGAAGTTTTAAAGCGAAACGCACAATTTAAATCGGCACCATACAGTGGATTTGTAAATCCTATGTTGGTTCCAGAAATGGATGATAATGGCGAAATCACTAAAATTAATGTGGTTCAACCAGAATCGTTTCCAAAGCAAATGTTAGACTATAGTGAGAAATATAATTTCTTGCCAGAAGTTAATTAAATATAACCATATACTATGGAAAAAGCCTCAACGCTATTGTGTTGAGGCTTTTTATTTATGCTAGATTTATATAAAAAAAGTAGCTATGTTATAATAGATTATTGGAACACCCATTTAATAGAAAGTATAAATAAAACAAAACAAATAAAGGCAATCAATACCCATACAGTTCCTTTGTAGTGTTTTCTATGCAGCGCTAAATCCTTTCTATAAGCATAGACTAAAATTAATACAAAAGCGACCGCAAATAAGCCTCCAAAAATTATTTGTCCAGTAGTAAACATGTCGTTTTTTTTGCAAATTTAAGAAAACAAACCCATAACCAAATTTTTATTCAGTGATATTAATACGGAATCAAAAATTAATTAGATTTTAAAATTATTACTTTTGAATAAACACAGAAAACCAAACTATGAAAAATAAAATTGAAGCCGTAAAAGCATTTCATACTGCCTTTAAAATTGGTCATCGTGAAACCCCAAAAGCTGATTTAGGTTCTGATAAAAACATGTTGCGTTATAAATTAATGCGTGAAGAAAATGAAGAGTATCTAGAAGCTGTAAACAAAAATGATTTAGTTGAGGTTGCCGATGCTCTAGGTGATATGCTCTATATTTTATGCGGAACTATAATAGAACACGGATTACAGCATAAAATAGAAGATGTCTTTAATGAAATTCAACGTAGCAATATGAGTAAGCTTGGCGAAGACGGCGAACCCATTTATCGCGAAGATGGTAAGGTTTTAAAAGGGCCAAATTATTTTAAGCCTAATATCTCTTCTATTCTGAAATCGTAATCTAAACCATATGATAAAAAAAATTCCAATCCTGAAATTTTCAGGATTGGAATTTATGTTTTGTAGTAATAAAATATTCAACGACTAACGTGACGTTTCGGGTTGCTTAACCTCAAAACGCCATCCGTGTTTATCTTCGGCAAGGTTATGTTGAATATCTAATAATTTCTTTTTAAATAATGTGGCGTACGAATCGCTGGCATCTGGAATTTCAAAAACTTCTTCAGAATGCTCAAAAGCTGAAATTGGACTAATTACAGCCGCAGTTCCTGTTCCAAAAATTTCTTTCAGACTACCATTTCTGGCAGCTTCTTTTATTTCGCTTACAGTTACACGTCTTACTTCTACGGGAATATTGTTGTCTTCTGCTAATTGTAAAATACTTTTTCTAGTAATACCATCTAAAATCCGATCACTTGTAGGTGCAGTTACCAATGTATCATTAATTCTGAAAAAGATGTTCATGGTACCAGCTTCTTCTAGATATTCATGTGTACTAGCATCGGTCCAAATAATTTGCTGATAGCCTTTTTTCTGTGCCAAACTAGTTGGGTAAAACTGTGCGGCATAATTTCCAGCAGCTTTGGCATAACCAACGCCACCATCTGCAGAACGACTATATTTCTCCGCAAAAAGTACACGAACTTTACCTGTGTAATATGCTTTTGCTGGAGAACAAATTATCATAAAACGATATGCTTGAGCAGGCGCAGCTGAAATAGCTGGCTCAAAAGCAAAAACAAACGGTCTAACATATAATGAATTTCCAATACCTGGTTTAATCCAATCTTTATCCATATCCATTAAAGTCGCTAAACCTTTCATGAAATATTCCTTTGGGAATTCTGGAATCGCTAATCGTGCCGCGGAGATATTAATCCGTTTGTGATTATCTTCTGGACGAAACAAAAAGGCCTTTCCGTTATCATCTTTATAAGCTTTCATGCCTTCAAAAACAGCTTGCCCATAATGAAACACACGAGCTGAAGGTTCAATGGTCATGGTTTGGTAAGGAACTATTTTCGGTTGTTGCCAAGCGCCATCAATAAAATCACAATAGAACATGTGATCTGTGAACTTACGCCCAAAATCGATATTATTAAAATCAACATCATTGATTTTTGATTTTTCTATTCGTTCTATGTCGATTTTGTTATATTTCTGATCCGTCATGTTTCTTAAAAGTTTGGTTTTGCGAAAGTACTCTTTTTTGGACTCATATAAAACTTAAAATTTACTTAAAAAAAGTGTATATTTGGCCTTGAATTTTATAAAAATCTCGAATAATGAAAAATATAATTTTAGCACTTTGTTTAGTGTTTGTAGCAGTTTCTTGTAAGAATAATGATAAATCTACAGAAATTATTGAAACAGAAATTAACGAAATGGCTTATGTTTCTTTTGGAGATGTTATTGAAGCCGATAATACATTAAGTGCATCTGAAATAAGCGAAAAATACCAAAACTTGAAAGCTGGTGACACCCTTCACACTAAAGTAAAGGCAAAAGTAAACAGTGTTTGTCAGTCCAAAGGATGTTGGATGCGTTTGGATTTAGAGAACAATCAAGAAGTGATGGTAAAATTTAAAGACTACGGTTTTTTTATGCCTAAAAATATAGCAGATAAAGAAGTTATAATTAATGGTAAAGCTTATGTAACTGAAGTTTCTGTTGATGAGCAACGTCATTATGCGGAAGATGCAGGAAAAACAGAAGAAGAAATTGCTGCTATAACAGAACCGCAACGTACCTTGTCTTTTGAAGCAGATGGTGTGTTGCTAATTGAAGAATAATGAAAACGTTTTTTAGCTGTTTAAGCCTACTTATCCTTGTTGCCAGTTGTAATAACGCTGAAGAAAAAGTAATTCCTGAAAAGTCTAAAAAACAGGAAGTTGTTTATGATATGTATGAGCCGTCTGAAATGGCCAATCTCATGAATCAAATGTATGCGCACAATTTGGACGTTAAAAATGCGATAGTTTTAGGTGAAGATATACAAGAATTTCCATTAGATTTCTTAAAAATCCATACAGCGGAATTATCCGATTTTAAAAAACGCAATGAAACGTTTGAGAGTTTTTCAAAATTATTTATTCAAGCCGAAAAGGAACTTTATAATCCGGAATCTGCTTTGTCAGAAACCGAAAGGTTCAATAATGTGGTAAATCTTTGTATTTCTTGTCACCAAACCGAATGTACTGGGCCAATTCCACGTATTAAAAAACTATTAATTAAATAGTTTGAAACGCCATATTATAACCACGGCTGATGGTTCTAAAACCATCCAGATAGACGATTGGAACGAGCAATACCATTCTATCCATGGCGCCATTCAAGAAGCAAATCACGTGTTTATAAAAACAGGTTTCGAGGCTGTTATTTCGGGATTGCAGTTGAACTCTTTGTCCATACTAGAAATTGGTTTTGGCACAGGATTAAATGCCATAATTACCTTATTAAAGGCAGAAAAAGAACAAGTTCATGTGGATTATGTGGGTATTGAAGCGTATCCTGTTTTAACCTCCGAAATTAGCCAATTAAACTATGCAGAACTGTTGAAAGGTGATTCTGCTGAAGCACAGTTTAAAGCCATTCATACTATTTCTTGGGAAATAAAAGCATCACTTTCTAAATTTTTCCAATTAACCAAACAAGAAAAGAAGTTTCAGGATATTACGAATATAAATCAGTTTCATCTTATTTATTTTGATGCGTTTGGAGCACGTGTGCAACCCGAATTATGGACGGAACCTATTCTCGAGAAAATGTATAATGCGCTAAAACCAAAAGGTGTTTTGGTTACCTATTCAGCAAAAGGGAGCGTGCGTCGCGCCATGCAAGCTGTAGGGTTTGTGGTGGAACGTCTACCAGGGCCTCCAGGCAAACGTGAAATGTTAAGGGCCACAAAGCCCGAAACATTCAACGATGCGAAGTGAGTTACATGTTTCCTTTTAAAGCCCGAAACATTCAACGATGCGAAGTGAGTTACATGTTTCCTTATTAAATCCTGAAACATTTCAGTAGAAATATTCATAGTCAAGCAACTTTTCTTCGTTATCCATTCAAGGCTTCAACATGGGGTTAATACATACTTAATCTTTCGTTAAATCTGTTAAACCTTCTTTAAAAGCAATTAAAAACACTGTTTTAACCCGTATCTTTATATAAAAATTGTACATGAAGGTATTAATTACAGGCGCTACGGGTTTAATTGGTAAGGCAATAGTTGAACAATGTCATGATCAAAATATTTCCGTTCATTATTTAACAACTTCTAAAGAAAAAATTGAGCAACACGATGACTATAAAGGGTTTTATTGGAACCCTAAAAATAATGAAATAGATGTAGCTTGTTTGGAAGGTGTTGAAACCATTATAAATTTGGCAGGTGCTACCATTGCTAAACGGTGGACTGCAGCTTATAAAAACGTTATTATTAATAGTAGGTTAGATACATTACGATTAATAAAAGAAACATTACAGCGTGAAAATCATTCGGTAAAACACGTTATTTCGGCAAGTGCTATTGGCATTTATCCAGATTCTTTAACCAACTATTATGATGAAGAAACAACGGAAATTTCCACTAGTTTTTTAGGACAGGTTGTAGAAAAGTGGGAGGCCATGACAGATACGTTTAAAACGCTTGATGTTTTGGTCTCTAAAGTTAGAATTGGCTTGGTTTTAGATGCTGAAGAAGGTGCTTTGCCACAAATAGTGAAACCGGTTAAATTTGGTGCTGGTGCAGCTTTTGGTAGTGGTAATCAGTGGCAATCATGGATTCATATTACAGATTTAGCGCGTATTTTTGTTTATGTATTAAACCATAAAATTGAAGGTGTTACCAATGCCGTAGCACCAAATCCCATAACAAATTCTGAACTTACAAAAGCCGTTGCTAGCGTTTTAAATAAACCATTATTTTTACCAAACATTCCAAAAGCATTAATGAAATTGATTTTGGGCGATATGCACATTTTATTATTCGAAAGTCAACGTGTAAGTTGTAAACAAGTAGAGGAGGAAGGGTTTCAGTTTGAATTTGTAAACATTAAACCAGCCCTGGAAAACCTATTAGCTTAAAGTCATAAAACAGGCATAAAAAAATCCGCTACATTTCTGTAGCGGATTTTTAAAATTATTAACAAAAATGAATTACGCTTTATTAGCCGTAATAGTTATTTGTAATTCCATATCATCGTTGATGAATTTATCTCCTAAATCATCAAAGAAAGATTTTGAACCATATTTCACATTCCATTTAGAACGATCAATAGTAAATGTTTCACTAGTAATAGTTACAGAATCATTGTTTTCTGAAACAGTTACTGGAATAGAGATGTTGTTTTCTGTATCTTTCATTTTAAGATTTCCAGATAACATCATTTTTCCATTTTCATTTGTAAAACCAGTTACTTCAAAAGCTGATGCTGGAAACGCTTCAACGTCAAAAAAGTCTGGGCTTTTTAAATGACCAGTTAATTTTCCATGATTTTCATCATCTTCAGGAAGATCTGTTACATAAAGTGAATTCATGTCAATTAAAAAGCTTCCGCTTTCAATAGCATCACCATTCATAGTAAATACACCACTTTCAACTTTAATAGTTCCAGTATGTGTTCCTGTTGGCTTAAAGCCTTTCCACATAATAGTAGATGCTTCTGTGTCAACTAAATATTTTGTTGAAACTTCAGTTACTTCAGCAGCTACTTCAGCTTCTGTTGTTTCAACTTCTTGTGCTTTATCTTTACAACTTGCAAACGTTACAACTAATGCTAATGTTAAGATTGGTAAAAAACGATTTTTCATTGTTTTAATATATTTTAGTGTTAAGCTGCAAAAATAGTTGTTTCAGATTTAAAAATGTTTAAAAAAATATTAAATTATTTTTAATGACATTTTGACATTTTAAGGATAATGGCAGTACTTTTGCCATCCATTTAACGTATTTTAAAAATAGAGATACACAATGAGCAAGAAAGATAAAAATAATACTACTGCCCATGAGCAAGTAGACGAGCAAATACTGGATAACAACGAGGTGTCTTCTGAAGATACACGAACCGTTGAAGAGCAATTGAATGAATCTTTAGCATTAGAAAAAGATAAATTTTTACGACTGTTCGCTGAATTTGAAAATTATAAGAGACGTACTGCCAAAGAACGTAATGAGTTGTTTAAAACAGCAAGTCAAGATGTAATGGTGGCATTATTGCCAATTTTGGATGATTTTGACCGTGCTTATACTGAAATATCTAAAACAAAAGAAAAGGATTTATTGAAAGGTGTGGAGCTCATTAAAAATAAGCTTAAAAACACACTAGAAAGTAAAGGTCTAGAATTAATAGATTTGCGCACTGGCGACGAATTTAACGCAGATAATCACGAAGCAATAACGCAAGTACCAGCACCTAACGAAGCTTTAAAAGGCAAGATTATAGATGTTATAGAAAAAGGGTATAAGTTGGGTGATAAAATAATAAGATTTCCAAAAGTAGTTATAGGACAATAATATGGCAAAACAAGATTATTACGAGGTTTTAGGAATTGATAAAAATGCAGATGCCGCCGCAATTAAAAAGGCGTATCGTAAAATGGCATTGAAATATCATCCAGATAAGAATCCTGATAATAGCGAAGCAGAAACGAAGTTTAAAGAAGCAGCTGAAGCTTATGAAGTATTAAGTAATGTTGATAAAAAAGCACGTTATGACCAATTTGGTCACCAAGCCTTTGAAGGTAATGGTGGTTTTAATGGAGGTAACATGAATATGGATGACATATTCAGTCAGTTTGGCGATATATTCGGTGGTGCCTTTGGCGGCGGGGGGGGATTTTCCGGCTTTAGTGGTGGTGGTTTTGGCGGTGGCGGACAACGCCGCGTTAAAGGTACCAACATGCGTATTCGCGTGAAATTAACGTTGGAAGAAATTGCTAATGGTGTTGAGAAGAAGGTGAAAGTTAGACGCAAAGTTCAAGCGCCTGGAACGACGTATAAAACCTGTTCAACCTGTAATGGAGCCGGGCAAGTAATGCGTGTTACTAATACTATACTTGGTCGTATGCAAACAGCCACAACATGTACAACATGTGGTGGAGCAGGACAAACAATTGATAAAAAACCGAATGAAGCGGATGCACAAGGTATGCTTGTAAAAGAGGAAACCGTATCTATAAAAATTCCTGCAGGTGTGGTTGATGGTATGCAACTAAAAGTTACTGGTAAAGGTAATGAAGCCCCTGGAAATGGTGTTTCCGGTGATTTATTAGTGGCCATAGAAGAAGAAACACATGCAACGCTTCAACGAGAAGGCGATAATTTACATTATGATTTATATGTGAGTTTACCGGATGCTGTTTTAGGAACTTCAAAAGAAATAGATACCGTAACAGGAAAAGTGCGAATTAAAATTGATGCAGGTGTACAATCAGGTAAAATTTTAAGACTTCGTGGCAAAGGTATTCCGTCTATTAATGGTTATGGAAAAGGCGATTTGTTAGTACATGTTAATGTCTGGACGCCAAAAACCTTAAGCAAACAACAAAAAGACTTTTTTGAATCTATGCGTGAGGACGAACATTTTGATCCAAAACCAGAAGTTGGTGATAAATCATTCTTTGAAAAAGTAAAAGATATGTTTTCATAAATGAAAAATATTCATGTAGTACAAATCCGCCTTTTTGGCGGATTTGTTGTTTATAGCTAAAGTTAATTACAGTCTTTCTATAATTGTTTAATAAAAATTACTATATTTGGTTTATTACTATAGATTATAGTAATAATTTTTCTTTTTCATAGCAATTTTTTCCCATCCTTAAGCGTAAGTTTTAGGATGGGTTTTGTTTTTATTGAACAAGCACAATTTCTTTTTTATTAATTTCGGATGGCAGTATTACATTTAATATATTTACAATCATTTCAATTAACTAGCAATCAAGTATGGGTAACTTATTAGAAGCGCATAACGTTTCTAAAAAATTTGGAGATTATACAGCTTTAAACAATGTGTCTATTGCCGTGCCACAAGGAAGTATCTTCGGGCTTTTAGGGCCAAATGGCGCGGGAAAAACAACACTTATTCGGGTTATTAATCAAATAACCATGCCAGATTCAGGACATGTTATTTTAGATAATGAACCATTACAAAATCATCATGTTAGAGACATTGGTTACCTGCCTGAAGAACGTGGCCTGTACAAATCTATGAAGGTTGGTGAACAAGCTTTGTATCTTGCACAACTTAAGGGCTTAAGTAAAACAGAAGCAAAAAAACGCTTGCATTATTGGTTTGATAGGTTAGATATTGGCGATTGGTGGAATAAAAAAATACAGGAGCTTTCTAAAGGAATGGCTCAAAAAGTACAATTCATTGTTACGGTTCTACACGAACCAAAATTGTTGATCTTTGACGAACCCTTTTCCGGATTCGATCCAATTAATGCTATCGTAATTAAAGATGAAATTTTAAGACTTCGCGAAAATGGCGCCACGGTTATATTTTCTACACATCGAATGGAATCTGTAGAAGAATTGTGTGACCATATTGCTTTAATTCACGAATCCAATAAAATTTTAGATGGTAAATTACATGATATTAAAAGGCAGTTTAAAACCAATACATTCGAAATTGGTATACGTGCTACGCATGAAGCCGCATTAGACAAGGAACTTAACGAAAAATTTACCGTAACACCAACCAGTTTTAAAACACTAGGGAATGAGTTAAAACGTAATATCAAGCTGTCCGAACAGCAATCGCCTAACGATTTGTTGAGTTTTTTAACAAGTAGAGGAGAAGTTTCGCATTTTGTAGAATTAATACCTAGTGCCAATGATATTTTTATTCAAGCCGTAAAGAATAGTTAATTATGAACCATTTACCACTCATTATAAAACGCGAGTACTTTACCAAAGTGAAGAATAAATCTTTTATAATCATGACATTTTTAAGTCCAATGATTATGATTGGCTTGGTAGCCGTTGTAGCTTATTTAACCCAATTAAATAATAATTCTGAACGCAGCATTTCCATTTTAGATGAATCTGGTCAAATGGCGTCCGTTTTTGAGAGCACCAAAAACACCAAGTATGTTATATTCAATCAATTGTCTCTAGATGAGGCTAAAACACTTACGCAAGTTCAAGAAAACTATGGCTTACTGTATATTGGTAAATTTGATAACCTAAACTCATCTCAGAATGTTATAAAATTCTATTCAGAAGAATCCCCTTCCATATCCGTAATTAGAGGTTTGGAAAGCAAATTAGAAAAACAATTAACCGATTTAAAGCTAGAAAGTCAAGGGGTTGACATTGAGAAAATAAAGACTTCAAAAATTGATGTAGCCATTACTCAAGAAAGTTTCACAGGCGAAAAAACATCAAAAGTGGACAGTATTGTAAAGTTAATATTTGGCGGCGCAGCTGGCTATTTGCTGTTTATGTTTATCATTATTTATGGTAATATGATTATGCGAAGCGTGATTGAAGAAAAAACAAGTCGGATTATAGAAATTATTATATCATCTGTGAAGCCCATGCAGTTAATGCTTGGAAAAATTATTGGAACGTCATTAGCTGGTGTGACACAATTTGTTATCTGGCTTATTTTAGGCGGAATATTAATAACCATTATTTCGGCAATTTTTGGAATCGATTTAATGCAAGCAGCGCCTTCAGGGCAATTATTAAGCCAAGCAGGAAACGAGACAGCCATGCCAGATTTAGTCCAAAGCGGATTTCAAGCCTTTTATAATTTACCGTTAACCAATTTAGTCCTTGCGTTTTTAATGTTTTTTATTGGAGGCTATTTACTTTATAGCTCGCTATATGCTGCAATTGGTGCAGCTGTAGATAATGAAACAGATACGCAACAATTTCTGTTTCCTATTTTAATGCCTTTAATTTTAGCGGTGTATATTGGTTTTTTTACCGTAATTGAGGATCCACATGGAACCATATCAACTATATTTTCGTTTATACCATTAACATCACCGGTTGTTATGCTTATGCGGATTCCGTTTGGCGTTCCAATTTGGCAACAAATTTTGTCACTTCTTATTTTAATAGGTACTTTTATGTTTACCGTTTGGTTTGCTGCCAAAATTTACCGTGTCGGCATATTAATGTATGGCAAAAAGCCGAGTTATAAAGAAATTTTAAAATGGATGAAATATTAAATTAAACCATGCAAAATAGATTAGACGATATTGAAGATGCTGTAACCGAGAGTGGTGCTTGGGAATCCTTTGTCGAGTTTTTAAATTTAGGATTTCAATTCGGATCAGAAGATAGCCCCATTAATATAACGGTTGGACTGCTAGTATTAATAACTATTATTTACCTCGTTACAACTATTGTTTTAAATTTCCTTCGCAGATTGTATGAGAAACGATTGCCAAATGAAGATAAGGCTAAATTCAATACAGTCTTTTCGTTTGCCAGATGGTTAATTTATTTGGTTGTTATTCTAGTTGTTTTTGATTCAGTAGGTGTTAATGTTACCGCTATTTTTGCAGCATCAGCCGCACTATTAATTGGTGTTGGTTTAGCATTACAAACCCTATTTCAAGATATTATTTCAGGCGTGTTTATTCTTGTGGACCAAAGTTTACATGTTGGTGATATTATTGAAATTGAAGGCAAAGTTGGGCGTGTGGAAGAAATAAAGCTACGTACCACACGCGCCGTTACCATTGACAATAGGGTGTTAGTAATTCCAAATCATTTGTACTTAACAAATAGCTTATATAACTGGACTCAAAATGACATTTCCACACGCGAAAATATAACAGTCGGTGTGGCTTATGGTAGTGATACGCAGTTGGTAAAACGCCTGTTGCTGGAAGCTGCTAATTCCCATCCCGAGGTTTTAGATAACAAATCAACTGTTGTGTTATTTACGGATTTTGGTGATAGCTCCTTGAATTTTAAAGTTATTTTTACGGTTAGAGATAGTTTTAAATCCCAATTTCCTAAAAGTGATATTCGATTTGAAATAGATAGATTATTTAGAGAAAACAATGTTTCCATTCCATTTCCACAAAGAGATATTCATATTATTGAAAAAAAAGAGTAAATAGTTATGCCAAAAATATTAGTAATTGAAGATGAAGCAGCCATTAGGCGTGTACTTGTAAAAATCCTTTCAGAAGAAAATGATACCTATCAAGTAGATGAAGCTGAAGACGGTTTAGAAGGTTTAGAGAAAATTAAAAATGAAGATTATGATCTCGTTTTTTGTGATATCAAAATGCCAAAAATGGATGGTGTTGATGTTTTGATAGCGGCAAAAAAAATAAAACCCGAAATCCCTATTGTCATGATTTCAGGTCATGGCGATTTGGACACAGCTGTAAACACCATGCGTTTAGGTGCTTTTGACTATATATCCAAGCCACCAGATTTAAACCGTTTACTAAATACAGTTAGAATTGCTTTGGATACCAAAGTATTGGTTGTTGAAAATAAAATGCTGAAAAAGAAAGTCAGTAAAAATTATCAAATGATTGGTGAAAGTGCCGCTATTACGCATATTAAAGATATGATTGAAAAGGTGGCGCAAACAGATGCACGCGTTTTAATTACTGGACCAAACGGAACAGGGAAAGAATTGGTAGCACACTGGTTGCATCAAAAAAGCGACCGTTCTAAAGGGAATTTGGTTGAAGTAAATTGTGCCGCTATTCCAGCAGAATTAATAGAAAGTGAATTGTTTGGTCATGTAAAAGGAGCTTTTACGAGTGCTGTTAAAGATCGCGCCGGGAAATTTGAGACTGCCAATGGAGGAACTATATTTCTAGATGAAATTGGTGATATGAGTCTGTCTGCTCAAGCTAAAGTGCTCCGCGCACTTCAAGAAAATAAAATTCAACGCGTTGGTAACGATAAGGATATTAAAGTCGATGTTCGTGTTATAGCCGCCACCAATAAGGATTTAAAAAAAGAAATAGCGGAAGGGCGTTTTCGTGAAGATTTGTATCACAGATTAGCTGTTATTCTTATTCAAGTACCATCATTAAACGACAGACGTGAAGATATTCCATTGCTAATTGATTATTTTTCTGAAAAAATATCCAATGAGCATGGAACGGTTAAAAAATCTTTTTCTAGCAAAGCTATTAAGCAACTTCAGGAATATGATTGGACCGGAAACATTCGGGAACTCCGCAACGTCGTAGAGCGCTTAATTATACTTGGTGAAAAAGAAATTAGCGAAGAAGATGTAAATATGTTCGCTTCCAAATAACCTTAATATGCCTGAATGTGTTCAGGCATTTTTTTTGAAATAAAACCAAACTACAATCCCGTTATTACATCGTTTTATAATTATGTATATTTATAAATCAATTCTAATTCGAATACTATTCTATGAAATCAATTAAACCGGAAGATTTTAAAGTTCCTGCATCGGTAGTAATAAAAGACCTTCAAACAACATTTAACTTAAAGGAAGACAAAGCCAAAATTGAAGACGAATTACAGGATGTTTGTAAAAAACTGGCCAAAATACAAAACGCCATGTATGCACATGGAAAATATGCTGTGCTTATTTGTATACAAGGTATGGATACAGCAGGAAAAGATAGTCTGATTCGTGAAGTCTTTAAAGAACTTAACGCTAGAGGGGTTGTTGTGCATAGTTTTAAAACACCAACGGAATTAGAGCTAAAACACGATTATTTATGGCGTCATTATATCTCATTACCAGCACGTGGTAAGTTTGGTGTTTTTAATAGAACACATTATGAAAACGTATTGGTAACTCGTGTGCATCCAGAATATATTTTAAATGAACACTTACCTAATGTTTTATCATTAAACGATGTTAATGATGCATTTTGGGATAAACGCTTCGAACAAATCAATAATTTTGAAAAGACGATTTCAGAAAATGGAACGATTATTTTTAAATTTTTCTTGAATATTTCAAAAGAAGAACAAAAAGATAGGTTGTTACGCCGATTAGATAAACCAAACAAAAATTGGAAATTTTCGCCTGGTGATTTGGAAGAACGTAAACTGTGGAATCATTATCAAGACTGTTATCAGGATGCTATTTCTAGGACAGCAAAACCGCATGCGCCTTGGTATGTTATCCCTTCAGATGATAAGCCTACAGCTCGTTACATCGTTGCTAAAATTCTATTGGATACACTTAAAAAATATGATGATATCCGAGAGCCTGAATTGGATGATGATATTAAAGCCAATATAGACGACTACCGGAAGCAATTGGAAAATGAGTAATTTTAAGATTCCTTTTGGAAGTAAACCTTTAAATAAAAACTATTTTAGTTTTTTAATGACATATATGCTAATTATGAAACATGTTTTGCCCATTTTATTTTTTCTATTAACTATTAATATAACGGCTCAAACAGATGCCGAAACGCTAAAAACTATTTACTCTACTTCCTTAACAAACGGAAAAAGTTATGAGTGGCTTGATTATTTGTCCAACCAAATTGGTGGAAGGCTATCAGGTTCTTTGAATGCCGAAAAAGCAGTCGCTTATACCAAAGAAGAGCTAGAAAAACTAGGTTTAGATAAAGTTTGGTTACAACCTGTAATGGTACCAAAATGGGTAAGAGGAACAAAAGAATATGCCTTTATAGAGTCTTCTTCTGGAATTACAACTACGGTAAATATTTGTGCGTTGGGTGGTTCTATTGCCACACCAATTGGAGGTGTTAAAGCCGCGGTTGTAGAAGTACAAGGTATTGATGAATTAATAGCTTTAGGAAAAGACAAGGTGTCAGGAAAAATTGTGTTTTTTAATAGGCCTATGCAAGCTGATGTTATACAAACCTTTGAAGCCTATGGCGGTTGTGTAGATCAGCGCTATGCAGGCGCCAAGGAAGCCGGAAAATTGGGAGCAGTTGGTGTTATTGTGCGGTCCATGAATTTACGTCTAGACGATTTACCGCATACAGGGAGCATGACCTATGGTAATTTACCAAATTCACAACGTATTCCATCAGCAGCGATTAGCACCAATGATGCTGAAAAATTGAGTAGCATGTTAGCGCTAGATAAAAATATTAAATTGTTTTTTAATCAAACTTGTCAGCAACTACAAGACGTTCAGTCGCATAACGTAATTGGTGAAATTACAGGAAGTGAATTTCCAAATGAATATATTATTGTTGGAGGCCATTTAGATTCTTGGGATTTAGGCGATGGTTCTCATGATGATGGTGCCGGTTGTGTGCAATCCATGGATGTGTTACGGTTATTAAAGGAAAGTGGTATTAAACCAAAACGCACCATTCGCGTGGTGTTGTTTATGAACGAAGAAAACGGTTTACGTGGTGCTACGAAATATGCCGAAATGGCAAAACAGAAAGGTGAAAACCATATTTTTTCATTAGAAAGTGATGCAGGTGGATTTACACCCCGTGGTTTTCAATTTGATTGTAACGATGTTATTTTTGCTAAAATAGAAAGTTGGAAGACCTTATTTAAACCCTATTTAATTCATTATTTTGAAAGGGGTGGAAGTGGAGCAGATGTAGCGCCTTTAAAAACAGATTCTAATGTTGTTGCAGGATTACGTCCAGATTCGCAACGCTATTTTGATCATCATCACGCAGCCAATGATGTTTTTGAACATGTAAATAAGCGTGAACTGGAATTAGGAGCAGCAACCATGACAAGCTTAGTATATTTAATTGATAAATATGGTATTTCGCCCATTTCTAATACGAATGAACTGAAAAATTAAGTTATGAAACCTATAGTATTTTGGTCAATTATTTTTTTTAATGTTTCTATGAGTTCACAAGAGAAACTACCTTATTACGAAATCCCTAAAGCTTCAGAAACCTTTACAGCAGGAACCGTTGCCGCAAGAGCTATTGATGGATTAGGATTTCGTTTTTATTGGGCAACTGAAGGCTTGCGTGAAGATGATTTGAATTTTCGCCCAAATGATGATGCACGTTCAAGTTTGGAAACCATTGATCATATCTATGACTTATCAAGAATGATTGCCAATTGCGCCTTAAAAAAAGAAAATGCTAAAAAAGATACAGATAAACCTGAAGATTTTGAAGGCTTGCGAAAAGCCACACTTTTAAATTTACAATTAGCGTCAAATATTTTTAAAGAAACTAAAGATATTAGTGAGTTTAAACTAATTTTTGAAAAATATGAAGTCGAATTTTGGACACTCATTCATGGTCCAATTGAAGATGCCGTTTGGCATTGCGGACAAATTGCATTATTAAGAAGATCATCTGGAAACCCCTTTAATTCTAAAGTGAGTGTTTTTAGTGGAAGATTACAAGACTAATGGAAAAAGCACATTTACATCAAATTCATCCCGTTTTACCAGTTCAAAATCTTTTGGCTGCTTTATTTTTTTATGTACATAAACTCGGTTTTGAAATTGCCTTTGCTGACGATCCTAAAGTGCCTACTTATGCCGGATTACGACGCGGCGATATAGAAATTCACTTGAACTTTCAGAACACAGGAAAACCTTTAAAAACGGCTGTTAAACCTAATTTGCGTATAGTAACGCAAAACATAGAAAGCTTATATATAGAGTTTGAAGCTAAAGAAATTTTAAAAGGTCAAATTCAAATAGTTAATACCGATTGGGGAACTAAAGAATTTACCATTTATGATTTAGATAAAAATACATTGACATTTTATAGTAATTTGTAAGTGTAACTATCTAATGGGGTCATATTTCTTGAATACCTATAAGCGAGTTTTAGTTCATATTAATATACAGATATCGCGCTTTAACAAGCATAAATAAACCATAGCAGGACATTCCAACCGCAATAAGAGCCAAAACAAAGGCGCCAAAATTCTGATCTATAAACTGGAAGGCATCGGTTAATTTGCTCATTTTTTCATTTCTAAACGTTAAGCCTGTTCGTATCGTTAAAAAGGACATGATGCCAAATATAATACCTCTTGCCGAATGACCTATAACTCCTAAATTGAGAAGTAATTTTTGCACTTTAGGTTTCATTTTTGAGGATTGGACATTTTTCTTGAATTGATTGGACAGTATAAAGTAAATTTCAAATAAGGCTTTCCCTCCAAAAATTAATCCAATAATAACAGCACTTATATGGCCAAATGATGAATTTAAAAGTTTAACAACGGAATCTTGCTGCGTATCATAACTAGCGCCAATTAAAAGTTGAGTAGCTATAAAGCCAAGCGATCCATAAAACAATCCTCCCGTAAAAAATCCAGCTCTTACAAATAGGGCATTTAAGTCGGTTCCTAAATTTCGAGAATCGGCAAAAGTTTGATAAAAACGCCAAAACGTATAGCTAAATAAACCAATTGCCATAGCAGCCAATAGTATTTTTGCAATAGGTTGTCCCGAAAGGAATCCAATGGCACCTTTTGTTCCCACTTCACGTCCGCCCAAATTGAAAGCCTCTAAAGCTGTTAAAACACCAACAAGAATGTAAACAAATCCAATTGCACTTAAACCAATGCGCGCAATATTTTCTTTTTTGGTTGCCATAAATACGTGTACCTTACTGTTTATAGAAATGTAAAGTACATAAAATGAATTTAGAATAGCTACCGCAACCCTAATTAAATTGAACGTAAAATGCTAGCAATAATTTAAATTTACTGGACGCTTATAATTCTACTGGCATCGATACTATTATCGGATCTAAAACCGTGTGTTTATCCTTTAATGCTTTTAGTGAAGGATCATTTAAAATCGCCCCAAATTTCTCCATATCTGTAACTTCCATAATCAATACCACCGAATTTAGATTGTTAGAATCTTGAAATGTTTTAAGGCTCGATATGGCAGGTGCAAAAGCATCAAGTCTGTCTTGATGACCTTTAATCCACCTATCAAAATTGCCTACTTTGTGTCTGGTTACAATGGTTTGTTTCATGATCTTTATTTTATTTGTTCATATTTACTTTAAAAGGTTTCCGAGGTTATTGAAGGCGGGTTGGCTTACTTGGTTTTAGTTTTACGGCATCTCCGCATCAGCCAATTTTTTGGTGTCTACATACTGTTGAAATACCGTAACCTTCCCGTCTTTAAATGTCCACAAATGTGCGGCTTGCGCATTATATTTTTTACCAGTTTTTTTATTTTTAGCATCATATCTTAACGTAGCTAATACTTGATTGTTACGCATGTCATGAAGCTTAATATCCGCTAGTTTGAAATACTCGTGATCAGCTCCAAGACGGGCAAATACCCCATTTAAAATCGCATTTGGACCTATGTATGGGTTTCCGTCCGCATATTTGTTTCCTTCAGCTTCGTTCCATTCTATTTTAGGATGCATGGAACCCAAAACCGTTGGCATATCACCTGAAGCAAATGCATTATACATAGTGTCAATGATTTGGGTGTTTTCATTTGTTTTCATAATTATTGATTTTAGTTTTTAATTTTGATTTCCATTAGTATCGCTTTCAATTTTTTCACTATTCACTATTCACTATTCACCATTCACTATTGTGCCTTGTGAACTTCCAATTCTATCTCAATCATAAATTCTGGAATTGCCAACTCTTTAACACCAAGCCACGAACCCGTAGGAAATTGCTTTTTATAGATTTCTGTTCTGTAACCTGCAAATTCTAAAAACTTGGCCATATCAGTTGTGAATACGTTTTCCACGACTACATCATCAAATGTGCAGCCATAGTGTTTTAATATTTTATCCAGATCTGCATAACAGTTTTTCATTTGTTGTTCTAAATCGCCAATAGCAGCAGGATTTCCTTCGTCATCCATACTAACAGCACCAGAGATTTTAATAGAATTTCCAATTTTTACAGCATGCGTGTAACCATAAGCCTTTTCTACTTCTGGACGCAGTAGAAAATAGTCTGGTGTTTCATTTGCAACAACGGTTTCAGTGGATACTGGTTTTTCTACGGTTGTTTCCGTTTTGGTTTTCTCGTTACAGCTTGATATTGACATAGCAGTCACTAAAGCAATTGCCAATAGTGTAAATTTTGTTGTTCTCATATTTATTCGATTTAATGATTATGTGAATTTTATAGTTTATAAGCAATTGCAGCACTGCATGTTCCTGCCAAAGGCATTAATTCTGTGGTGGAGAAACCTGCTTTTTTTGCCCATTTGCACACCTGTCATACCATCGACGAATTTTTTGAACATTTCAGGATCTTTACTTATAAAATCGAAAATGTTCTCGCCGTTATCTTTTATTTCATGTTGAATCAATCCGGTTTTTAATCCATTATCAAGTTTTGCCCAAACATTCCAGCCCTGATCATTTTGCATTTCAAGAATGCCTCCAATGTAGGATGGTTTGGCTTTGTCTAAAAAAATAGCTGTATCCACGGTATTAGAATAGATTACAGTTGCTAAGAGACCTTCACGTTCTAAAAAGCTCAAACCAGTTAGGCAATCTAAAAAATCATACAGGTTTCTGTCGCTGTATTTTAATCCTAAAATATTCTTGATGGCTTTTGCAGACATAGATCCGTGTGTCGCTAATTTTGTGAATAATTGAAAATTTACGGCAGTCAATAAAACTTTTGATGCCCAAAATCCTGTTCCCATTTGTAGGATTGCTGCTGGTGTTGGTTGTATTGTTGTGGTTTCCATTATTTTTAATCATTTAGTATTTAAAATTTTAATTCTGCTTTTGTCCAATTGGTTAATGCATTTTTAACGGCTGTTTATTAAGAATTAAATCCTTGTAAAGTATCCTTTACAGATTGAAATGGCAGTCCCAGATCATGTTCAGCTTGTTGGTTTTGATAAATTATTTTTGGTAGGTTTTCAGGTGCTTGATTGTTTAGCATCAAGTTGATATCTGAAACAGGATAGGTTTCACTACTCAATAAATAGTTTTTGCCATGTAACCCAGAAATAGTGGCTGCTTTATACGCGGCAATTGCTACATCTGTTACATTAACAACTGCCATTTCCGCATTGGTATCATAAAGCATTTGGATAAACGGATTAGGAGCTAAATTATTTTTTATTAAATACTGTAAACCTGTTGAGGTGGAATCTTCTCGTTGTGACATGGATTTTCCAAAAACGGCAACTGGAGACAGACTTGTAATTTCTGCGTTGGCATTTGGATGGGTTTGTAAAAAGTTATTTACTGTTTGGTTAGCCAGAAATTTTGCCTGTGCGTAGGGATGACTTTCTTCACTAAAAAAAGGGGTATCTTTTTCATTAAAAGTATCGGTTTCAAGCATATTGTCAGGCGGTAAAGGAAAGTTGGTGTTGTATGCCGCCACTGAAGCAATGATGACAACTTTTTTTACAGTAATAACCGTATTAATTACTTCCAGAACATTTTCGGTGCCTATAATGGTTGGGTCAAATAATTCGGTTTTGGCATCCTGAAAATCCAATTGAAAGGGCGTGCCGCCATGAATGATAATATCACAGTTTGAAACAAACTGTTTTAATTGATTTTTATCTCTTACGTCTAATTCGCTTATATGTAAGTTTTCAGCATTTTTTAAATTCATTAAATGCTGATATTTACCTTCATTGGAAATATCTGTTGTAGACGCCTTTACCTCAAAACCATTTTCTAAAAATGTTTTGGTAATATGACTTCCTATAAATCCTGAACCACCGATGATGCCTACTTTTTTCATGCCCTATTGTTTTGCAATTTGTCTATTTTGTCATTTAAAAAACGTGCCGTAATATGTACTGGGATTATATATTCCTTATCATTTTCTTTTAAACGCGCTCTCCAATCTCCCCAAAAATTCACCCAATTTTCGCCTTCATCGGTAATTACCATTTCATATTCAACATCTTCAGGGTTGTATTTCCAGGAATGAAACATGATCGCATCTTTTTTATTCTGTGCAATTTCTTGATCTAAAGTTTTAGCAAATTCTTGAGTTGTATTACTCATAATTTTAGCTGTATCTGCATAATGTGATTTGTATGTTGCCCAATCTTGCTTTTGATATGCATCTATTACTTGTTTGAATGTGTCTATTTCTGGAGATTGCATGGTATATCGCTTTTCTGTTTTTTCGCATGCTGTACAAAGAATTATTGTAAATCCTAATAAGAATAATTTTTTCATAATATTTAATTTCAAAAAGAAACCTACTGGAAACAATCCAGCAGGTTTCGGTTTGGTTGTTATTTTTTAGCTGTATAGCTTAAATCTGTTCTCATACGTCCTGATTTTACTTCATATTTTTCTAGAAGCACATAAATTTCAGCAAATAGCTTTGTGCCTTCATTTCCTAAAAGAGAATTGTTTTCGGTAGATGTTTTAGAATAGGTCTGCTCGTCTTTAGCGGAAATACTAGCTATGTAAAATGTTCCCATGGTGCCAAATCCACTTCTATAAATTCTGTAGTACTCTTTAGAACTCTTTTTTTCATAGAGTGCTTTTATTTCTTTAATTTTTTCATACAGCGCTTGCTCGTTTGCAGGGGTTACATGAAAATAATGCCATTTCCGGTAGTTTTGTTCAGGCGTATTGGTAGTTAAACCATTTGGCATATAGGATAAATCCTTCATTAAATAAAGAATATAATCGCCATGATTATCATAGCAAGTATCGAAGTTTTCAAAAACGGCTTGGAAATTTTTTTCTCCCATTTTTTCCATTAAAGGAGCCAATGGATTCTTGTCTAAATCTGCCATGTTAGCTATTGGCATGATATTTAAATACATGCCATCATCTGTGCGCGCCGTTACCCAATCTGCATTTTTTAAATCATGCTTTTTGCAAGCGGCTATAAAATCTTTAGTTATTTGCTCATAATTTGTCTGTTTGCTGGGTTTTACTTGATCAGCATGAATCCAATACGCTTGGTTTTGAGCAGTTAATACTACTGGAGTTAGCAGGCATATTATGGTTAGCAACGTAATTGTTTTAATAGTTTTCATAATTACTGGTTTTAATTGGTTGATTATTATTTCAGACTTAATTCGCTTTCAAGCATAAAGGTGTAACTCCAAATATCTTCTACGGATTCTCTAAATTTCTTGCGAGTTTCTTTAGTTTTCTTTTCGCCATGTACGCTTTCAAAAACCTTCCAGACATTGTCCGTTTCAACGTCCATTGCCGCAAAGTCTTTAAATGGTGTCGTCACAAAATAATCGCTTGTTTCACCTCCCATTACTCGGTACCAATAGCCTCTTTTATCGCCTTCTTTAGATGCTATGGCTTTTGTAACTTCTGAAATTATTTCATTGAAAGTAAAATCATCATGTACAATAAAGTTTGTTACCCAAATAATAGTCGCATCACCAAAAGGTGCATTGCGGCTAATACCTGGTATGAATCTGGTAGTGTTAAAATCTGTACTTTCTATAAAAGGTGTGATAGATTCTAGTGCAATGGCGCTACAGGATTTTGATGCTGGATCTTCCTTACTCATTTCTGCCCAATTTGCCATATTACCAGCAACCACATATACATTGCCTTTGCCTTGTAAACGATGCCATACATTCCATTTGTTGGTGCCGTTATTGTCTTGGTAGCATTTTTTCCACTTTTTGACACCGTCTGTAAAGTTGTGGTCTTGTCCAAACTTAACCGTAAATTCGGTTATGTTCATGATAAAACTCTCTTGCTCTTGTGCATTTGTCGTACAAGGGGCTAGTAGAAGCAAAGCGGCCAATACCATAATTGTTTTAATAGTTTTCATGATTACTGTTTTTAAAAGATTAATTAATAGCGTAACACATTTCGTGTTGCTCTAAATAACTGATAATCAATGAAAATGGCAAGTATCTTAGGATGAAGATATCCTATGTCTGTCCGAAAGTAGTATTTTATTTATCCGGACTTTAAATAGTATGTAACCTATTTAGAAGTTCTTCTTTTAAGCTCTTGCTCAATGGAATAGCTTTTTTGGAAATAACAACGTGTCTGGTTGCTATTTCATCAATATGGGAGATATTTACAATAAAGGATCTGTGAATTCGTAAGAAGAGGTTGGTGGGTAGTTTTTCGTCCAAATCTTTTAAAGTCATAACCAAGAGATATTCTTTTGTTTTGGAATAGATGCGGCAATAATTACGTTCTGCCTCAATATATAATATATTACAAATAGCGACTTTCACCATTTTATCATGGTGTCTTACAAAGATGCAGTCGCTTAATACAAAAGGAGCTAGGTCATTTATAGGGTCACTTTTTACTGCTAAATCATCCTTTTGTATGTTGTGTAAGGTGAGCTCAATGGCATGTTGTAAATCTAATTTTTTAAATGGTTTAGAAATAAAGGCATGCGGATTGGTAGTTTTAGCTTTTTCAAAATGTGCATCGTCTGTATTGGCAGTCAAATAAATAATGGGGATGTTGTAATCTTGTTGCATGATTTGCGCCATTTCAATGCCATCAATGGTACCTTTTAACTGAATGTCTAATAATAATATATCCGGATTATTTTTTTTTATGTGAATAAGCGCTTCTTCGCCTCGCGGTATAATTCCTGTGACTTCATAACCTAAATTGGTAAGTTGTAATGAAATATTTGCAGCAATAATCATTTCATCTTCAACAATTAGTATTTTTATGGGTTGTTCCATTAAGCTGCTTTTTGGTGTTTAAATTGAAATGAAACCGATGTACCGTCTTCACCATCTTCCTGCATGGTTCCGTTTAGTTGATGGGTTAACAGCTGAATCAATTGCGATCCAAAACCGGTGCCTTTTGGTGCAAGGCCTAATACTTTTCCAATGCCATTATCGGTGACTTTTAAATGCAGTATATCATTTGTTTTTTGTTCCAACTGAATGGATATTTTTCCAGTTTCGGTATTCGGAAACGCATATTTTATGGCATTGGTTAATAGCTCATTCACAATTAATCCAATAGGAACGGCTGTGTCCACATCCAATTCCATTTGCTCCATGGCACATTCTATTTTAACTTTATTTTCGGCGTTGAATGAATCTAAAATACCTTCGCTTAAATTCAAGAAATAGTCTTTCATTTCAATAGAACCTAAATTGGTGCCTTGATAGAGTTTCTGATGAATAATTCCCATGGATTGCACCCGATTTTGACTGGCAATCATAGCGTCTTTTGTGGCAGAATCTTCCATTTGAGCCGATTGTAAAGCAATCAGGCTTTTTACCATTTCTAGGTTGTTTTTTACCCGATGATGAATTTCCTTTAAAAGTAATTCATTCTGTTTGTTTTTGGTATCCAATTCGGCATTTAAGACCTGTAAAGCTTGCCGTTTTTTCCGGATATTTTTAAAACTTAAAATCATACCCAATAAACTGAATATTAGAATGGCTCCAATAGTTATATAAAGAATTTGTGTTCGTTCTTGTTGCGCAATTTGCATGTTTTGGGCATTAATGGTTTGGTCTTTTTTCTCCGTTTCAAATCGGGTCATTAATTCAGACATGGTTTTATCACTCGCCATCTTGGCGGTACTATCACGCATAACGAGTGCCTTTTTTTGGAATTCTAATGCCAGCGGATAATTTTTCAACTTTTCATAAATGGAACTTAAATGGTGATAGCCTTCTGTTAGGTTGGATGCATCGCCTTCAGATTCTTGGGTGGCTACTGTTTGTAATTGATATTTTAAAGCATCCTCATAATGGCCTAATAGTAAATTTATCTCGCCAAGATTTGCTCTTATCACATAAATAGCATTTCCGTAATTAACGGATTCTGCTTTGGTTAATGCCTGCTCATAAGCTGTTTTTGCTTCGGTATAATTTCCCATACGTTTTAAGGCATTGGCACGATTGTTTGAGAAGTTTAAAACGTCATAAATTGAAAAATCGAGGGATTTGGCCAAAGTAAGCGCTTCATTATAAAAGTCAAATGAAGCTTCGCTATTTCCCATAGCTATTTGGGTATCTCCAGCTGCCGTGTAGGCATATGCCAGTTCCACTTCCAAATTGTTTTCTTTACACAAGGCAATTGTTTTTAGTGCGTACTCGTAAGCTTCTTCATGTCTGCCCTGTTTGGTTAAATCTTCTGAAATCCGGTTATAAGCACCAGCAATGCCCAATTTATCATCTATAGACTCCATGAGCTTTAAAGCTTCCAGATCAACCTTTAAAGCATCTTCAATATTGCCTTGTCGCTTATGAACCCAACCCATTTTAAAATAGGTAGTAGCTTGGCCTTTTTTATCATCAATATCGGTATAACCTTTTAAAGCTTTATCAAAATTAATGGATGCGGAATCTAACTCTAATAGATTTGCATGCATGCGACCTTGCATTTCATAAAATTTTGGCTGCCAATTTTTATTATTAAATTCTTCTGATAATTGAACACCTTTTCTAGCATAAGTTTTAGCAAGGTTTAAATCTGATTGGAAAGCAATAGCAACAATATTGTTGAGTATTTCTAACTTTTTTTCTTGATTTTTTTCAAGACTAAGTACCGCAGTTAGACTATCTATAGTTTTATTCGAATTGTTTTGGGCAGAAATATTTTGTCCGTAGCAAAGCATAACTACTAGAAAGAGTGTAGTAATGAATGGTGGTTTTTGAATCATTAGTCTTTTTTTATGCTATTATTAAAGACTTGAAGGTTTATAAATGTAGTAAAAAATAAGTTTACTCGGGTATTAATGCTTTTCTATTCCTAAAAAAAAGAAATTTACCTATGTTTTTGGTAGATGAGCTATAAATTTCTTTTTCGTTCCTATTATAAAACGTGTTTTTGTACATTTAACCCGCTATTAATTAATAAATTATAAAATGAAAAAAACATTACTTTTATTATCAACAATCGTAACTTCTATTGGTTTCGCACAATCACCAATTAATGATTTCTTTAGTATTCCGATGTCTTCGTATGCTATTGTGGAATCAACTCCTGCTTTAGATCAAAGTGCTTCTGGTGCTGGATTAACGTGGAATTTTACAAATTTAACTGCGGTAGGCACCAATACAGACACCTATGCTGCACCGGATGCTGGACAATTATCATTATTTCCAGGAACAACAGAGGTTTTAACCATTACTACATTAGGTTCTCTAGAGGTAAACAATATTTTAGCTAAAGAAGAAATGTCAGGAGCCTTTTCCTTTACAGGTGTTACAGCAGCCGGAATAGAATTAAATTATAATTTAAACAATGCGCTGTTAGGTACATTCCCTTTGGCTTATACGGACACCACTTCAGATCCTGTAGCTGGTAGCTTTTCAAGTGATGCTGCCTCAGGAGATTTCACAGGAACTATTACCACTTCGGTTGATGCGTACGGAACCTTAAATATGAATGATGTGGGAGAAGGCGCTTATAGTGGTAACGTTACTAGACTTAAAGTTGTTCAGGATTTAACGTTAACCGTTGTTATTTTTAATGGATCTGTTACTCAAACCTCTTATTACTATTATGATAATAGTAATGGAAATCTTGTTTTTAGATCTAACACAGCAGAAATAGTGTTTGCCTTTGCAGGTATTAATGAAACAATTACCCTTATGGAGAGCTTCTTAACAAACCCTTTAACTACTCCAAGTAATAATTGGGTTGAAAAGGAGTTTCAAGTAATTCCAAACCCGGTGAATGATGTTTTAAACATTTCTTATAATGCACCAAATACCATTCAATCTATTCGTGTTTCGGATCTAAATGGACGCCTTGTTTTAAGTGCTGTTGGATCTTCAAAAACAACGGATGTTTCTAGTTTACAAAGTGGACTTTATATTGTAGCTGTTCAAACCGAAGGTGGACTTATGTTGAAGAAGTTCCTTAAGAAATAAATTTTTAATCAATCTGAAAACAACTTTTAAAAATTATTGGTTAAAAGCGTTAGGTTGATTACTTTTGTGCAACTAAAAATTTAATGATTTTCTCTTGGTGAGAAAACTACAAACGAATTTATAAGATGAATTTACACGAATATCAAGGAAAAGAAATGTTAAGTAGTTTTGGTGTACGTATCCAGCGTGGTATAGTTGCTCAAAATGCTGAAGAAGCAGTTGCAGCTGCCAAAAAACTAACAGAAGATACTGGTACTGGCTGGCACGTAATTAAAGCCCAAGTTCATGCTGGTGGACGTGGTAAAGGTGGAGGTGTTAAACTTGCAAAAAACCTTGATGAGGTTAAACAAATTGCAGGTGAAATCATCGGTATGGATTTAGTAACGCCGCAAACTTCAGCTGAAGGAAAGCGCGTTCATCAAGTATTAGTAGCAGAAGATGTTTATTATCCTGGTGATAATGAACCTGAAGAATATTATATGTCTGTTTTATTAAATCGTGCTACAGGTCGTAATATGATTATGTATTCTACGGAAGGTGGAATGGATATTGAAACAGTTGCTGAAGAAACGCCACATTTAATTTTTACAGAAGAGATTGATCCTTCTGTTGGAATTATGCCTTTTCAAGCACGTAAAATTGCTTTCAATTTAGGTCTGTCTGGTTTGGCATTTAAAGAAATGACTAAATTTGTTACAGCTTTATATACAGCTTATGATAAGTCTGATTCTTCATTGTTTGAAATTAACCCAGTGTTAAAAACAAGTGATGACAAAATTATGGCTGTTGATGCAAAAGTAACCATGGATGAAAATGCATTATACCGCCATAAAGATTATGCTGCTTTACGTGATTTACGTGAAGAAAATGCTATTGAAGTAGAAGCTAAAGAAGCTGGACTAAACTATGTAGATCTTGACGGAAACGTTGGATGTATGGTAAATGGTGCAGGTCTTGCTATGGCAACTATGGATTTAATTAAGCAAGCAGGTGGTGAGCCGGCTAACTTTTTAGATGTTGGTGGTACAGCGGATGCAGCCCGTGTAGAAATGGCTTTCGAGTTAATTTTAAGAGATCCAAACGTAAAAGCAATCTTGATTAACATCTTTGGTGGTATTGTACGTTGTGATCGTGTTGCTCAAGGTGTTATTGATGCCTACAAAAACATGGGTAATATTGAAGTGCCAATTATTGTGCGTCTTCAAGGTACCAATGCTGATATTGCAAAAGAGTTGATTGATAATTCAGGATTAGCCGTTATGAGTGCTACAGAATTTCAAGAAGCTGCAGATAAAGTACACGAAGTATTATCCAAATAATATAGATGATTTTCTAATCATAAAAAAAAGCTCTCAAATAATTTTGAGAGCTTTTTTAGTTTATAGATGTAAACCACATTCGGTTTTCGGGTTGTTATTCCATCGGCCATTTCGGTCCTCGCCCGGAACTGTGCAATGTTTGCACCCAATAGAATTATAGCCTTTTGCTACTAACGGATGAAATGGTAGTTGGTTTTCTTTAATATAGGCATCTCGAGCTTCTTTGGATATGTCTAACAAAGGATAGAACTTTAAAATACTTCCACGTTGTTCAAAAATATCTAAATTCGCACGATGATCACTTTGCCATTCCATTAACCCAGAAACCCAAATATTAAAATGCTTTTTAATAGACTCTAATGGTTGTACCTTATTAATAGAACAACAAAAGTCAGGATTCTTTTTCCACGTTTCGTCTTGCGTGGTAAAAGCATGTTCCTCCTTTAAAGCGCTAATAGATGTTACGTTTAGTTCATATAAATCTGTTAGTTTTTTCTTGTATTTTATGGTATCCTCAAAGTGATAACCTGTATCAATGAAAAACACATGTTGCTCTTTATTAACATCAGAAACTAATTTTAGAAGAAATGCAGACGTAGCCGCAAAAGAACTGGTTAGCATAATTTCTTCTACATTAAAGTCCGTGTATAAGGTTTCAATCCTTTGGCAAGGGGTTAAAAGCTTATATTTTTTATTGAGGCGTGCAATGTCTTTCTCCGATAACTGTAAATTGGGAAGCGTAGTAGGTGGTTGAAACATGTAATTAAGATAAATTAGTCTTATATAGCAATATTAAGACGAACTTATCAGAGCACAAAGAAAAAACCTACTTTTTTTCTATTTTTTTTATCGGATTTCTTTTTGGCGTTGTAGCTTTTACTTTTCCTTCCAATTTAGGTTTTTTATCAGGTTTTGGGCCACGTAAATGAATAACCAATCCATTTAGGAAATTTCGAAGAATTTGATCACCACATTCCATATATTTTGGATGGTCTTCTTTTCTGAAAAATGCACCGAGTTCACTTTTAGTAATTCTAAAATCAACGAGTTCTAGAATCTTTACAATTTCGTCATCACGTAGTTGAAGGGCTACACGTAATTTTTTAAAAATATCATTATTTGTCATGTTGTCTTTTTGTGTACTCATATAAGTCTGTTTCTAGTGTCAATTTATAAAAAATCGACGAAATGCATTTTTTGTATAATATTTTGATTTTCAGTTGATTAATTCATTAATTTTGAGTAAATGTAAGAAAATAACGATAAAATGCATCCAAATTTTCGACAAGTTACAATTTATCATGGATTATCAAATAATCATTGTGCGTATCTTTATACTGAAATAATTAATCCATTCCTCATGCTAATTAACAGGGTTGAAAAGCTAAGTCTCCTATCTGAAATGATTTCATTTGCTAAAAATGAAAGCGACCTAAAACCTATAGAATATAATTTTCTTTTGGCAATTGCTAGACAACTTGATATATCAAGAGAGGATTTTGATTATTTAATTGAAAATCCCATTAATTATATTCACTTAAAATCGCATAGCGAACGGATTGTTCAATTTCATCGGTTGGTGTTACTCATGAATATTGATGAAGAAAGTTCAACTAAAGATAAAATTAAGCTTCACAACTACGGTTTGCGCATGGGTTTGAGCCATGAATCTATTAATAAAGTACTATATCTTATGGAAAGTTTTCCCAATAAGGTAGTACCACCAGATGTGCTTATTGATATTTTTAAGGTGCAGTATAACTAAGGGTTTTGCACTTTAAAACCCAAAAAGTTAGCAAGGTGCGTGTTTTTATTCCTATCAAAAGCCTCTTATAACTTTTTGTTTTTAATAAAGTCTACAAACCTGTCAGTTCGAGTGTCCCGACGTCCGGAGGGGTGTATCGAAGACACCACAAACCACGTTATACCTTCAAATTCTCCAATTTATCCTGATAACTCTTTATCAAATCTCTAAATTGAGCCGCTTCCATAAAGTCTAATGCCTTGGCAGCTTGTTCCATCATTTTGCGGTTTTCACGAATTTTCTTTTCTAATTCTCCCTTGGTTAAATATTGGCTTTCAGGTTCTGCGGCTTTGGCGGCTTCCAATTCATAACTATAGGTACTCACCGAGTTTTTAGTTAAGGCATTGTCCAAACTTTTATTCAATGCTGTTGGTACTAAATTATGCTTGGTGTTATAGGCTATTTGCTTTTCCCGTCTGTATTCGGTTTCATCAATCGTTTTTTGCATGCTTTTGGTTATTCTATCGGCATACATTATGGCTTTTCCGTTGAGGTTTCGGGCTGCACGACCAACCGTTTGCGTTAATGAACGAGCCGAGCGTAAAAACCCTTCTTTATCGGCATCTAAAATGGCAACTAAAGATACTTCGGGTAAATCCAATCCTTCACGCAGTAAATTGACGCCAACCAAAACATCAAATAAGCCTTTTCGTAAATCTTGCATAATTTCCACACGTTCCAAGGTATCCACATCACTGTGAATATAACGACACCGAATTTGAATCCGATCGAGATATTTGGTCAATTCTTCAGCCATTCGCTTAGTTAATGTGGTGACTAAAGTCCGTTCATCTTTTTCAACGCGCAACTGAATTTCTTCTATTAAATCATCAATCTGATTTAAACTTGGTCGTACTTCAATGACGGGATCTAATAAGCCTGTTGGCCGAATAATCTGCTCGACAAAAACACCATCAGATTTTTCCAATTCATAATCTGCAGGTGTGGCGCTCACATAAATAACCTGATTTTGAAGCGCCTCAAATTCTTCAAATTTCAATGGTCGGTTATCCATAGCAGCCGGTAAACGGAAGCCATATTCTACTAAATTCTCTTTTCTACTTCTATCGCCGCCATACATGGCATGGACTTGCGAAATGGTGACGTGGCTTTCATCCACGACCATTAAATAATCGTCTGGAAAATAATCCAATAAACAGAAGGGTCTTGTGCCTGGTTGTCTCCCATCTAAATACCGTGAATAATTTTCAATACCTGAGCAGTAACCCAATTCACGAATCATCTCCAAGTCGAATTCTGTGCGTTCCTTTAAGCGTTTAGCTTCAAGATGTTTGCCAATTTCTTTAAAATAATCGTATTGTTTTACCAAATCGTCCTGAATGCTTTTTATGGCACCTTGCAACACATCTGGCGAGGTTACAAACATATTGGCCGGATAAATATTCAGGCGGTCGTATTTTTCTAAAACTTCATTGGTTTGGACGTTGAAGGCTTCAATCTCTTCAATTTCATCTCCAAAAAAGTGAATTCTAAAGGCATGATCGTCATAACTCGGAAACACATCAACTGTATCACCTTTTATTCTAAAATTACCATGATTAAATTCGCCTTCTGTTCTAGAATATAAACTTTGTACCAAACGATGTAACAATTTGGTACGTGAAATAACCTGATCACGTTCAATAGAAATGACATTCTTTTGAAATTCTACAGGATTTCCAATACCATATAAACAGGAAACGGACGCTATAACAATCACATCACGACGTCCTGAAAGTAGGGAAGAGGTGGTGCTTAAGCGCATTTTTTCAATTTCTTCGTTTATAGATAAATCCTTTTCTATATAAACACCTGAAACAGGGATGTAGGCTTCTGGTTGGTAATAATCATAGTAAGACACGAAATATTCTACAGCATTTTCAGGGAAAAATTGCTTGAATTCCGAGTACAATTGTGCAGCAAGCGTTTTGTTGTGGGCCAAAACCAAGGTTGGTTTTTGAACCTCTTCAATAACATTGGCAACGGTAAATGTTTTTCCCGAACCTGTAACTCCTAAAAGGGTTTGGTATTTTTCTTGTGAATCAATACCTGCAACCAACTTTTTAATGGCTTGAGGTTGATCACCTGTTGGTTTAAATTCGGATTTTATTTTGAATTTCATACGTTTCTTTATATTGATTTTCGAGGGTCATTCCGATATGTATCGGAAAAAGTCACAACTAATAACACTCTAAAAATTAATTTTAGTCATGCTCGTATCAAAGTACAAAAATACGTAAATTCTAGCGTTTAAGTGTAAAGTGACCGTTCAGTTGTTCGCCTGTTCGTAAGGTTATCACATACCAATAATCGTTGCTTTCCTTTGGGTAGCCTCTGTATAAACCATCCCAACTTTTAGATTGCAATGGAATCTGTTTTAAAAGTTTGCCATATCTGTCATAAACATAAATCTCTTTAATGGTGTTTTGCGTGTCCGTTATTTGCCAAACATCATTTTCGCCATCATTATTTGGTGTGAAAAATAATGGAATGTGAATAGATACTGCTGTTTCTATTTCAAATTGAATTGATTTTAGAACGCAGCCATTTATATCTTGAACGTATAATGTATGTGTTCCATTTGAAAGTCCTGAAAATAGAGGACTAGACTGGAAACTACCATTATCTATAGCGTATTCGTAAGAAATGCTGGTGTTGGTCATAACCACGTTTACCGTATTCTCATGTATTTGAAGGTTATTTTCTGTGAGTACGAAATCCATTGATGGAAAAATGGTAATTGTAAAACTACTTTCATTAGAACAAGTATTTGGCGCTGCACCAGATTCGTTATAGATAAATATAGTTTGTGTTGCGGAAATGGTTTCGCCTGCAAATAATGGCGTTCCTGTACCATTAGTTTCTGTGAAATAATTTCCGTTAACTAACGTTGGCAAGGTATAATCTGTACACACATCTTGATCAGCTAATGTGTCAACAAGAGGAGCTCCAGAAATGGTAACCATAAAACTGCTTTCATTTGAGCAGGTGTTTGGAGCCGTACCAATTTCATTATAAACATATATAGTTTGCGTAGTTGAAATAGTTTCACCTGCATTTAGCATGGTTCCAGTTCCATTAGTTCCTGTGTAATAATTACCATTTGATAAGGTTGGTAAAATATATTCTGTACAATCTGTTTGGTTCGTTAGTATATCAACAGGAGGTGTACCGACAATGGATACTATAAAACTACTTTCATTCGTGCAAATATTGGGTGCTGTTCCAGATTCATTATAAATATAAATAGTCTGGGTTGTAGAAATAACTTGAGTAGAATTTAGCATGGTTCCTGTGCCATTTGTTCCTGTGAAATAATTGCCGTTCACTAAAGTTGGCAGTACGTAATCTGTACACACATTTTGATCTGCAATTGTATCCACCAATGGAGCACCAGAAATAGTAACGGTGAAACTGCTTTCATTAGAACAAGTGTTTGGAGCTGTGCCAATTTCATTATAAATATAAATGGTTTGCGTGGTTGAAATAGTTTCGCCTACATTTAGCATGGTTCCGGTTCCGTTAGTCCCTGTATAATAAGTGCCATGGGTTAAAGTTGGCAAGGTGTAACTTGAACAACCTGTATAATCTGAAATTGTGTCCACGGTTGGGGTTCCAGAAATGGTTATGGTAAAACTGCTCTCGTTAGAACAGGTGTTTGGAGCTGTACCAATTTCATTATATATAAAAATGGTTTGCGTTGTTGAAATTGTTTCACCTGCATTTAGCATGATTCCGGTTCCGTTAGTCCCTGTATAATACATGCCATTGGTTAAAGTTGGCAACGTAAAATCCGTACAAACCGTTTGGTCTGACAAATTATCAACAGGAGGATTACTTGTTATGGTTACCGTAAAACTGCTTTCATTGGAACAGATATTGGGAGCAGTACCAGCTTCGGCATAAATATAAATTGTTTGTGTTGTTAATATGGATTCGCCAGAGTTCAATAAGGTTCCCATTCCGTTGGGTGACGTGTAATAATTACCATTTGTTAAGGTTGGTAAAATATATTCGGTACACGCGGTTTGGTTCGTTGCTATATCTACAGGAGGCGAACCAACAATGGTAACAAGAAAACTACTTTCATTAGAACATATGTTAGGCGCAGTACCAGACTCATTATAAATATAAATAGTTTGCGATATTGTAATTGTTTGACCGGCTATTAAGGTAGTTCCAGTACCATTACTTCCTGTAAAATAACTACCGTTTGTTAACGTGGGCAATACATAGCTATCACAAACTGTTTGATTTGAAATGGTATCTACTGCAGGATTAGAAACAAATAAATGAGCAGCATCTGTAACAAGATTACAAGTTGCAGATGTCATTTCGCAATAATATTGGTTGTTATTAAAACTAATAGGCACGTTGTTTAGGCTTAATGTATTGGTGGTTGCACCAGAGTAAGTGGCATTATTAACAACATTTACCCAAGCACCAGAGCTATTTAAAACTTTCCATTGATATGTGTAAGTTCCTGTAGCTACAGACACCGTAAATGATGCATTTTCATTTTCGCAAATGGTTTGCCAATCTGGCTGTGTAATAACGGGAATCGTAGTTGTCGTAATAGGATCAGCTGTATGAGAACCTAGATTAGTACAGGTTTCATTAAGATCTGTAACCCAATCTGAAGGAACAAAGGTGTTATTTGGAACCACAGCATCTGCATTTCTAACAATACTGTAACCACGTTCGTTTGGTGCCTCAACTACATCTATTACCGTACCATTTTTTAATAGTTTAAATTCATCGTTATCATTTATTCCTGTGCCAACAGTAAAATCGGCAACTAAAGCTGGACAATCGGAACCACTTCCTAATAAAATAATATATGTATCTAAAGGTGCTATCGTACCCAGCATGGCGTAGGTATGACTTGGTGTTGGATCTCCAATATTACCATAACGATCAATAACATACACACCATCTAAAACAATAGGCGTGCTTGTTGGGTTATAAAGTTCTATTACGGCGTAGCTTCCGGAAAAAGCATCATAAATTTCTGATATATAAATATCGCCTGTATCTGCACAATTTGGTTGAATAAACGCAAAATCGGTTGTCGAGTTTCCTACGCATCCACCCGAACTCGTAATGGAAATTGTAGCACTAGTATTTAATGCCGATGCGGCAAATACTGTTATTTGGTTATCATTAATTATAGTGAAAGCAGCAGTTACGCCATTAAAGGATACATCTACTGCATTGTTGAAATTACTACCATTAATAGTTATTAAGGTGTTTTCTGGGCCACTAGTTGGCGAGAAATCTGAAATTACCGGTGCAGGACACGGATTATTATAGCGGCTTTCAGTGTTTGAATAATTTACGTTTATTAATGCAAAACTACATTTGCTAATAAATAGTAAACAGAGAAAAAAAGGGAAAAGTTTCGGTTGTTTCATGGGAAAAAATAATAGCAACCAAAAGTAAGAAATTTTTACATATTGAAAGATTAAATGTATGTTACGATTATCTTACCAATGAAAAATGACCTAGATATTCTTTACCATTTAGAAGTACAGCGCGATACCAATAATCATCCGAACCTAATTGTTGACCTTTATACGTGCCATTCCAACCTGAATTAGAAGCATTTATTTGTTTGATGAGTTTTCCATACCGATCAAAAATACTGATTTGTAATTGACTGCTATTCGCGTTTACGCCAAGTGGTTTCCAGACATCATTCATGCCATCGCCATTTGGTGTGAAAAATTTAGG
The DNA here is from genome assembly GCF_048259285.1 of Bizionia sp. NCBI lineage: Bacteria > Pseudomonadati > Bacteroidota > Flavobacteriia > Flavobacteriales > Flavobacteriaceae > Bizionia > Bizionia sp. The sequence continues at coordinate 183,851 of NZ_JBLXHU010000004.1, forward strand.
AAAACCCAGAACCGAAACATCTTGTGAAATAGATCCACATTCATTAATGTCATTCACGGTTATGGTATGAACTCCGGCCGAAACATTTGTGAAGGTTGGGTTGTTTTGGAACGTTCCAAAATCTAAAGCATACTCATAAGAACCTTCTCCAGAAACAAAAACAGTAATGGTGTTATTTGATGATGCATCTACAACTACAATGTCATCTATTGTCGGGATGTTAGATGGTAGAACTTCAATGTTTCTAATTGA